>DATKSK010000062.1 GCA_035531755.1 Acidimicrobiales bacterium
GCAGGGCGCCCCGCAGCTCGTCGATCGTCGGGAACTCCATGGGTCGCACGATAGCCGCTTCGCCACGACGACTCGTGTGCTCTTGACCTGCGCGCGGCGCGCTGGTACTTCCCCTCCTGTGCCCGGCCCGCGCCGCCTGCGCCTCGACGAGCTCGAGGGCCTAGTCTCCTCCCCGCTCCCCGAGAGCGGCTGGCGCGCCGTCACCCAGCAGGCGGTGAACGCCTTCGCGGAGGCGACGGGCGACAGGCAGTGGATCCACGTCGACCCCGAGCGCGCCGCCGCCGGGCCCTTCGGGGCGACCATCGCCCACGGCTACCTGACGCTGTCGATCATCCCGTCGATCCTGCACGAGGTGGTGCGCGTCGAGGGGTTCCAATTCGGGGTGAACTACGGGTGCAACAAGGTCCGCTTCCCCTCTCCCGTGAAGGTCGGCTCGAAGCTCCGCCTCGGGGCCGCCATCGGGTCGGTGGAGGACGTGGGCGCCGACGCCGTACAGGTCGTCCTGGACGTGACCATCGAGACCGAGGGATCGGACAAGCCCTCGTGCGTCGCCCAGGTGGTCTACCGCTACACCTTCTGATCCCCGCTCCGGCTGGTCCCCGCTCCGGGACGCCCGGGCCCCGACGCCCGCTTCTCTCAGGCGTCCCTGGTCATCATCCGCCACGCGCCGAGGACGGTCCAACCCACCAGCCAGGCGACGATGACGCAGACGGCCACGGTCGTCGACTCGGGCAGCAGCAGCGACGCCACATGGGGCCCGGCGCGATCCCCGCCACCGCCGAGCGCCAACGGCAGCCCGGCGGGCTCCAGATGGGCCGTGGCCAGCCCGACCACCGAGCGCTGCAGGTTCGACAGGTGGGGGATGCGCGCCCTGGAGAAGATCGGCGTCAGGACGATCTCGAGCACGATCATCAAGATCACGGCGACCGTTCTCTGCCCCAGGAGCGACCCCAGCCCGAGACCGACGATGAACCCGATGGCCGCTTCGAGCTCGATCCACAGCCCGCTCCTGATCATGAGCGAGTCCGACGGGTACAGGAAGATCCGGCTGTAGTCGGAGTAGTCCTGGGCGGCGTTCTGGACCGCCAGCGTCCGCAGCGCGGCGGGGGTGAGCGGCTGGGAGCCGATCGAGCCCACCGGTCCTTTCACGATCGCACCACGGGGACCGCCGGGCCCCACGACGCCGCCGGGGCCGCCGTTGGGGCCGTTGCACGCCAGGGTCGCCGGTGCGGGGCCGGGGAGCTCGCACAGCACCACGGCGGCGTGGTCGGCGGCCCAGCTCTCGAAGCCGGTGCGCGACAGACCGGCAGGCACGTTCACACCGCTGTAGTTGATCGCGGTGGGGGCGGCGAAGACGCAGACGACGCACACGATGGTGAAGCCCATCGCCACCAGCGACCCGATGATGGCCAGCCCGGCGGGGATCCGCGCCAGGTAGAGCGCAAGGCGCGAGCGGCCCGTCACCACCAGGTGCCGGAACATCCCATCGGTGAGGTCGACGGACCCGGCCGTGCAGCCCAGGGTGGCGGCGACGATGAAGCCGAAGACGTAGAGCACGCCGGCGACGAGGGCGGTGTAGATGTCGTAGCCGCCGGCGGGCCCATAGGACCTGGGCGCGATGGCATGCGCCACCAGGCGGACGACGAGGAAGAGGGCGGGGATCCCGATGGTCACCACGACCAGGGCGACCATGAGACCGCGCCGCTTGCGCAGCTCCATGAATCTCGTGGCGATCATGGCGCCGGTGGGGATCCACGATCCCCGGCGGTCGGGTGGCCCTCCGGCGGGCGCCGGCGTCGGCGCCGGCGCCGGTGCGCCCGTGTCGTGCAGGGTCGTCATTCCGACGCCCCCAGCCGACTCGTGACCTCCAGGAACCATGACTCGAGCGAGGTCTGGATCTCCTGGAGCCGGTACACCGAGATGCCGCCTTGCACCAGGACCCGGTTGATCTCGGCGACGACGCCGCGCCCCGTCCCCGCCGGCAGCGTGATCCGCAGCCCCCCCGGGCCGACCTCGACGGCGGCACCGATGGCGGTGGCGTCGAGCAGGGTGCGGGCGCGGTCGGGCTCGGACGTGTCGACCTCGAGCGCGAGCGACGTCCCCGCCAGCAGATCGGAGATCGCCCCCTGGCGGATCACGTTGCCCCGGTCCACGATGGCGACGGCGTCGCAGGTCCGCTCGACTTCGTCGAGGAGGTGGGAGGAGAGCACGACCGTGCGCCCCTCGGCCACCAGCGACAGGATCATGTCGCGCATGTCCTGCATGCCGGCCGGGTCGAGCCCGTTCATCGGCTCGTCCAGGATCAGCAGCTGCGGGTCCCCGATCAGGCAGGCGGCGACCCCGAGGCGCTGGCGCATGCCCATCGAGTACTTCGACACCCGGTCGTCGGCGCGGTGCAGGATCCCCACCCGTTCGAGCGCCGGCCCGATGCGGTGGCGCGCCTCGGGCTCGCGTGCGGCCGCCAGGATCTGGAGGTTCTGCCTCCCGGTCAGGTGGCCGTGGAAGCGGGGCTCGTCGACGATGGCGCCGACGCGTGCCAGGGCGGCGTCACGATGCCGGGGGACGGGGTAACCGAGCAGGGACATCGTGCCGGCATCGGCGTGCGTCAGGCCCAGCAGCACCCGGATGAGCGTGGTCTTCCCGGCGCCGTTGGGGCCGAGGTAGCCGAAGGCGCAACCCCGGGGGACGAGGAGCTCCACGCCGTTCACGGCGACGTTCTCCCCGAACCGTTTGGTCAGCCCATGGGTCTCCACCGCCCATTGGCTGTCGGCGGCCGTTCTCGCCGAGGAGTCGGGGAGCGTGGTCGTTGTCATCCGACGTCCGCCTCTCTCGCAGGCTCGTGCCCGGCGCCGTGTGTGATCCGAGCGAGCGTACCGGGCGGTCCGGCGTCAGTGACGGCGCCCCGCACGTCCTGTCGGACGGAGACGCGGGGTCGTACGGATCCGAGGGGTCGGGCCCGGCGGGTCGGGCCCGGCGGGCGGGGCGGGCGAGCCCGGCGGGCGGGCCGCTCGGGCCCGCTCCTCGGCCGGCTGCCGTCGCGCCAGCACCGCCTGGGCGACATGGCGCCCATGGTCTCGACGGCCTCGGGCGTCATCCCCGGGTGGGCACGCATCGATCGATGGTGCAGGATCGACAGGCGTCGCGCAATCGGGGTTTTCCCTGACGCGCTCCATCGCCCTGCGAAGTCCGGTCGCGGGTCAGAGCGGCAGGTCGCCCGTCGCCGAGCGCGTCGAGCCGTGCTCCTTGTACGCCGTTATCACGGCCTCGGCCACGCGCCACTTGTGGATCTCGTCGGCGCCGTCGGCGAAGCGGCTCCAGCGCGCCTGGAGCAGCATGTCGGCGAGCGGGGAGTCCTTGGAGTAGCCGAGCGCACCGTGGACCTGGACCGCCCGGTCGATCACGCGCCACAGGGTGTTGGCCACGTGGTGCTTGGCCATCGAGACCTCGGTGGTGAACGGCAGACCGTGCTCGATGCGGTAGGCGGCGTGCAGCACCATCAGCTTCGCCTGGTACAGCTCGATGGCCGACTCGCTCACCAGCCACTGGATGCCCTGCTTCTCCGACAGGTACGACCCGTGCGAGTAACGCTCGGTGGCCCGCGCCACCATGAGGTCGAGGGCCGTCTCGATCTGTCCCAGCCAGCGCATGCAGTGCGCCAAGCGCGCCGGGCCGAGCCGGGACTGCCCCAGGCGGTGGCCCTGGCCCCGCCCGCCCAGGCGGTTGGCGTCGGGCACCCGCAGGTCGGTGATGCGGATCTCGCAGTGGTTGTGGCTCCCGGACATGGTCTCCACGTCCCGCACGATCTCCCAGCCCTCGGACGGGACGTCGACGATGAACGCCGTGGTGGCCGCCTGCGGGACCTCGGGATCGTCCTCCGTGCGGGCGACGAGGATGGCGAAGCGCGCGCCGCGTGCCCCGCTGATGAACCACTTGTGCCCGTTGATCACCCATTCGTCGCCGTCGGGCACGGCCCGCGTCCGCATGAGGGTGGGGTCGGACCCCGCCACCTCGGGTTCGGTCATGGCGAAGCACGACCGCATCCTCCCCTCACACATGGGCCGCAGGTAGCGCTCCTTCTGGTCGTCGGTCCCCCAGTGCAGGATCGTGTGCATGTTGCCCTCGTCGGGCGCGTAGCAGTTCACGACGTAGGGGCCGAAGCGCGCCGTGGCCGCTTCGGCGGACACCGCCGCCAGCGCCGTGGGGGCGAGGCCGGTGCCACCCCACTCGGGCGGCATGTGCGGCATCCACAGCTCGAGCTCGCGCGCCCGCTCACGCAGCCGGTCGAGCTCGGCACGCCACTCGCCGCGGCCGGCCGCCCCGGCGACGAGCCGCTCCTCGGTGGGGCGCACGTCCTGCTCGACGAAGCTCCGCATGCGCAGGCGCGCGTCCTCGACCTCGGGGGCGAAGGTGAAATCGATGGCCATGGCCGGCAGTCTCGCATCCCCGGCCGGCTACGTGCCCGTGGGCTGCTCCCGGGGTGCTGCCCGGCCACCGTCGGCGCGCGCCTCGGTGCTGCGCACCGCCGCGGCCACCACCGCGGGCGCGTCGCGGGGGACGAAGTGGCCGGTGCGGGCGATGGTCACGAGCTCGCTCCCGGGGATCGACGCCGCCACGCTCGTGGACACCGACGGCGGGACCACCACGTCCCACGTCCCCGAGATGACCACCGTCGGCGCCCGCACGGAGCCGAGGGCGGTCTCCACCGCGTCGATCTCGCGCATCAGCGTGCGCTGCTCGGCCACGAAGCTGTGCCACACCCGGCGGCCCGGTTGCGACGACACCCTGTCGTAGGTCTCGTCGGGCAGGCTCGCCCGGAGCCACGCCAGGGCGCGGTTCGCCCGGTCGCCGGTGGCGGTGCGCAGCCGGGGCAGGACGCGGCCGAGCGCGAACAGGCCCGCGGCGCTGATGGCCTCGCCCAGGACCGGCGTGGCGAGCACGCGGTCCAGGCCGTTGACGCTGTCGGCCCGGCCGATCGACCCCACGAGCACCAGGCCCGACACGAGCTCGGGCCGGTGCGCCGCCAGCATGATGGCGATCCCCCCGCCGTAGCTGTGGCCCACCACGGTGGCGGGCACCGCGGCGCGCTCGGTCAGGACGTCGGCGAGGGCGTCGGCGTTCCCGGCGATGCCGAGCGTCTCCTCACCGCCGCGCCCGTACCCGGGACGGTCCACGATGAGCAGCCGGTGGTCCGCCAGGCGCTCCGCCACGCGCTCCCAGTCGGTGCCGAGACCCGGCTGCCCATGGACCAACAGGACCGGGCGGCCCCGGCCCCGGTCAACGACGAAGGGACGGGGCAAGGCTGGCGTCATCGGTCGGGCCCGCGCCGTCGGCGGGGACCGTGCTGTCCTCCTCGGGAGCGCCCTCGACCGGATCCGCGCCGCCGGCCCCGCCCGGCACCCGGCCCACCGCGACAGGCGCCGTGTCGTGTGGGGTCTCCCCTGCGGGCGGGGCGAGCGGGATCTCCACGGTGAGCGCCGTCCCCACGCCGGGAGCCGTATTGATGGTCGCACGCCCGCCGTGGGCATTCGCCAGGGCGGCCACGATCGACAGGCCGAGGCCCGTGCCCTCCCCGGTGCGGGCCTGGCTGCCCCGGTAGAAGCGGTCGAAGACCCGGGCCGCCTGCTCGGGGTCGAGCCCGGGACCCTCGTCGGCCACGCGCAGCACGGCCGTCTGATGGCGTCGTTGCACCGACACCTGCACGGGCGTGCCCGCCGGCGTGTGCACGACGGCGTTGCGCAGGAGGTTGTCGACGATCTGGCGGAGCCGGTCGGCGTCGCCGGCCACGACGACGGCTCCGTCCGTGTCGAGGGTGATCGTCCGGCCGGTGTCGTGCACCCGGGTGGCGTCGACGGCGTCGCTCACGACGTGGCACAGGTCCACGGGGGTCTGCTCGAGCGGCCGGCCCTGGTCGAGGCGCGCCAGCAGGAGCAGGTCGTCCACGAGGAGGCTCATGCGGGCCGCCTCGTTCTCGATGCGCTCGGCGGCGCGGCGGCGCTCGTCCTCCGAGTCGAACGCGCCCTTGCGCAGCAGCTCGGCATAGCCCCTGATCGAGGTGAGCGGCGTCCGCAGCTCGTGCGAGGCGTCGGCCACGAACCGCCGCAGACGCGACTCGGACCGGGTGCGCTCGCGGAACGCGGCCTCGATCTGGCTCAGCATCCCGTTGAGTGCGGTCCCCAGCCGACCGACTTCGCTGTGCACCTCGGCACGCCGGATCCGTCGCGTCAGGTCTCCGCGGGCGATGGCGCCGGCCGTCTCGGTCATGTCGTCGAGGGGGCGCATGCCGATGCGGACGATCCACAGGGCCAGGAGCAGCAGGGCCACGCTGACGGCGAACGACACGAAGACCTCGATGTGCGTCAGCGACGCCAGGGTCTCCTCGGTGGGGTCGAGGGAGATGGCGGTGATCAGGACGCCGCCGGGCACGGCGACGGCCTGGGCGCGGTAGTGCAGTCCCGGCGAGCCCACCGCGGCCACGTCGAACGACGGGCTCTCCGGCGCGTACGGGCCGTGGTTCCGCCCGGGGACGTGGAAGGCGGGCAGGTGCTGGACCGCCAGCCGGGCCGGGAGCACGGGCGCGGCGTCGGGGTTGCCCACCGGGCCCGACGGGTCCCGGAACAGCACCTTGCCGTTGGCCGAGATGACCTCGACGTAGGCGTCCGAGCTGAGGCGGCCGGCCAACGCGCCGGGATTCAGCCGGAGAGCCCGGGGCGGGGCCGCGCTCGACGACGGCGTCGCCCCGGCCTGGTCGGCACCCGTCCGGCCCGTGCCGGCCTGGCCCGCGGCGGAGGCGCTGGCGCCACTCGGAACGGAAACGGGAAGCGGCGCCGCCAGGTCCGCGAGCCAGGCGCGGGGGTCCGTGAGCGGCGTCCGGACCCCGCTCTGCAGGTCGCGCTCGTACACCTGATAGATGTAGTTGTAGGCCTGGCCCTGCGACACGTCGAGCTGGTCGTCGAGCCGTCCGAGGAGGAACGACCGCAGCGACGACGACGTGAGCAGGTCGGTCGTGATGAGGCCCGCCACGAGGAGCAGGAGCATGCCGACCACGAGCCGGCGGCGCAGCGTCACCGGGCCCGCCTCCCCCGCTCGCCACACCGGTGGGGCATCTCGCCTACTCCTTGTCCCGGGGCAGGCGGAGCGTGTAGCCGACGCCGCGGATGGTGTGGATCAACGGTGGGTCGAAGCAGTCGATCTTCTTGCGCAGATAGCTGATGTAGGTCTCCACGATGTTCGGGTCGCCGTCGAAGTCGTAGTGCCACACGTGGTCCAGGATGTCGCTCTTGGAAAGGACCCGGCGCGCGTTCTCGAGGAGGTAGCGCAACAGGTTGAACTCCGTGGCGGTCAGCTCCACGAGCGTGCCCTGGCGCCACACCTCGTGGGTCTGGTCGTCCATCTCGAGGTCTGTGAACCGGAGCCGCTCGTCGGCGCTCTGCGCCAACGAGGTCCGGCGCAGGACGGCGTGGATGCGGGCGACGAGCTCGTCGAGGCTGAAGGGCTTGGTGACGTAGTCGTCCCCGCCCGCGGTGAGGCCCCCCACCTTGTCCTCGGTGGCGTCGCGGGCGGTCAGGAAGAGCACGGGGGTCCGCACACCCTGGGCCCGCAGCCGCCGGCACACCTCGGTGCCGTCGACGTCGGGCAGCATCACGTCGAGGAGCATCAGGTCGTGGCCGCCCCGCTCGGCGAGCGCCATGGCCTCGCCCCCGGTGGCGGCGGTCTCCACCGTGAACCCCTCGAAGCGCAGGGCGGCGCCCAGGAGATCGGTGATGTAGGGCTCGTCGTCGACCACCAGGATCCTGTTCGGCTCACCCACGCCCTTCATTTTCGCAGATGAACGGGACGAGCAGGGCGCCGTGGCCCCGGAGCTAGGCGCCGCTTCGCGCCCGGCGAGCGCGCCGGCCCCCGTGGACCAGGACCTGGCCCGCACGCTTGAGGGCCCACCAGGTGACCAGGAGGAGCGCCTCCACCACGATGTGCATGGACATCTTCGACTTGCCCTCGACCCGGTCCACGAACCGGATCGGCACCTCGGTCACCTGGCCGCCCTGCTCGAGGACCCGGTGGACCATCTCGATCTGGAACCCGTACCCCTCGGCCCGCACCGCCCCCAGGTCGATCCGGCGCAGGGCGTCGGCCCGGTAGGCGCGGAACCCCGACGTCGAGTCGGTGACGTGCAGCCCCAGCAGCACCGCCGCGTAGATGTTGCCCCCCTGCGACAGCAGGCGGCGGTGCCACCGCCAGTTGGGGATCGACCCGCCGGGCACGTAGCGGGACCCGACCACGAGGTCGACGCCCTCGTCGAGCGGGGCGATCAGGGTCGGGAGGGCCTCGGGCTCGTGGGAGAGGTCGGCGTCCATCTCCACCAGGGCCTCCCAGCCGCGTTCGAGGCCCCAGGCGAACCCGGCGCGATAGGCGCTGCCCAGGCCGGCCTTGGCCTTGCGCCGCAGGACCTCGATACCCCCGAGCTCCACGCCCAGCTTGTCGGCCATGTCGGCGGTCCCGTCGGGGCTGCCGTCGTCGACCACGAGCACGCCGGCGTCGGGCAGGGCAGCCCGGATCCGCCGCAGGACGCGGTCGATGTTCTCCGATTCGTTGTACGTCGGGAGCACGACCAGGACGCGCACGGGCGGCAGCTTAGGTGACCGTCGGGCGGGCGCCGCCGTTCCCGACCACCTGCAATTGCGCCTCGGGTGCCGTCGACCGCCACAGCTCACGCACGACGACCTGGACCGACCCGGCGATGGGAATGGCCAGCAGGGTGCCCACGAACCCGCCGAAGAACCCGCCCACCAGATCGCCCACGTTGGCACCGACGAGAATCGAGATGAGCACGAGGAGCGGGTTGATCCGTACGGTGCGGCTCATGACGATCGGGTTGAGGACGTGGTTCTCGATCTGCGTGTAGGCCAGGAACACGACCAGGGTGACGATGCCCGCCGTCAGCGAGTGCGTCAGCGCGAAGAGGACGGTGGGGATCCCGGCCAGGGCCCCGCCGATCATGGGCAGGAAGTCGACGAGGGCGACCCACAACGCCCACAACAGCGCGAAGGGGACGCCGAGGAGCCACAAGGTGACGAACACCACAACCCCGGCGATGATCGAGGTGATGAAGTTACCGAGCATGTAGCCGGTGACCGAGCGGTTCACCTCGCCGGCCACGCGGGTGAGGCGCGCGGCGCGCTCGGGCTCCAAGAGCCGCAACACGCCGATGCGGAGCTTCGACGCCTCGAACAGGAGCAGGACCACCAGCATGAAGATGGCGAACAACGCGATCACCAGGGACAGCGCACCCTTGCCGAGCGTCAGCGCCGGCTTCGACAGGTTGGTGGCGAAGGTCTGCAGCTTCTGCTGGTTCTGCTGGACCCAGTGCTGCACGTGGTACCGGCGCGCCAGGTGCCCGATCCACCCCTTGCCCTCCTCTGCCTTGCGCACGTAGCTGGGCAGGTCGCGGATGAGGTGGTTGAGCCCCTGGGCGAGCGGATAGCCGAACGCGAAGGCGAGGCCGGCGAACACGAGCAGCGCCACCAGCGTGACGATCGCCACGGCCGAGCCGCGCCGTCGGACCCCCACCTGCCGCAAGACGCCGACGAGCGGGTTGAGCAGCAGGGCGATGAACCCGGCCACCACCATGAGCAGGATGACTTCGCGCAGCTTGTAGACGATCTGGCCGGCGAGGTAGATCGAGACGACCACCCCCACCGTCGTCAGGATGGCGAGGAGCGGGACGTGGCGCTCTTCGGCCCGCTCCCAGAGCCGGGCGCGCCGGGTCGTGGGCGGCGCGACGTCCTCCGGCATCCCTCCAGCATGGCAGCTGGGACCGCGCGGATCGTGCCACCATGAGGCGCATGCCGGGCTCGGACCACGCGGCCCGACGGCGCCGGTGGGTCCCGCGCGAGGTCCGGTGGGGGATCACCGCGCTCGTCGTCGGGGTCGTCGGCTACCTCGTGCTCCCCGAGATCTCCGGGGCGCGCACGGCCCTGCACCAGATCACCGCCGTCCGCATCCCCTACCTCGTCGCCGGTGTGGTGCTCGAGGCCGCCGCGCTCGTCGCGTACGCGGAGCTCACGCGCACGGTGCTGCCGGCCGGCGCCGTCAGGCGGTCACGCCTGCTGCGCATCGACCTTTCCAGCCTGGCGGTGAGCCACGTCGTCCCCGGTGGCACCGCACCGGGGACGGGGCTCGCCTACCGGCTCCTCACCGAGGCCGGGGTGGCGGGGCCCGACGCGGGGTTCGCGCTCGCCATGCAGGGGGCGGGGTCGGCGGTGGTGCTCAACATCCTGTTCTGGACGGCACTCGTCGTCTCGCTGTTCCTCCACGGGTTCAACCCGCTCTACGGCGTGGCCGCCGGCGTGGGGGTGCTGCTCATGACGGCGTTCGGCGGCGTCGTCGTCCTGCTCCTGCGGGGACAGCACCGGGCCGTCGACGTCATGCGGCGCATCGCGGACCGGCTGCCCCTCCTCGACGGCGAGAGGGTGGCCCACGTGGTCGAGAACGTGGCCGACCGGTTGCGCGCCCTCGTGGGCGAGCCTCGGCTGCTCCGGCGGGCGGTGGTGTGGGCCGCGGCCAACTGGCTGTTGGACGCCGCGTGCCTGTGGGTCTTCATCGCGGCGTTCGGCAAGCTCGTCTCGCCCATCGACCTTCTCGTCGCCTACGGCCTGGCCAACGTCCTCGCCGTCATCCCCATCACCCCGTCGGGCCTCGGGGTCATCGAGGGTGTCCTGATCCCCACCCTCGCCGGGTTCGGCGTCCCCCGGGACAAGGCCATCCTGGCCGTGCTCGGCTATCGGCTGGTCAACTTCTGGCTGCCCATCCCCATCGGGGGTGGCGCGTTCCTGTCCCTGCGCCTCGGCACCCGGTTCCGCCGCACCTGAGGGCGGCCGGGGGGCCGGGGGCGGGCCGGGGCGGGCCGGGCCCAGCGGGCCGGGGGCGGGCCGGGCCGGGCGGGCCGGGCGGGCCCGATCGCCCGCCCCAGTCCCGTGCCCGGACGGCTCCGCGTGGAAGCATGACCTTCATGGAGGAGGGAGCCGTGGCCGCGCCGCGGCGTCGACGAGTGCGCCACCAGGTCAAATGGGGGATCTATGCGGTCGCCCTGTTCCTGATCCTGGAGTACCTGGTCCTCCCCCAGCTGGCCGGCGCCCGCAAATCGCTCGACCTGCTGGGCCGCATCAACATCGCCTACGTCGTCGCCGGCGTGGTCCTCGAGGCCGCCGCGCTGGTGTCGTACAGCCAGCTCACCCACACGGTGTTGCGCCGCGAGGGGCCGCCGCGGTCCCGGCTACTGCGGATCAACATGTCGAGCCTGGCCGTCAGCCACATCATGCCCGGCGGCACCGCACCGGGGACCGCCGTCGCCTACCGGCTCCTCACGCAGTCCGGAGTGGCGGGCGCCGATGCCGGCTTCGCACTCGCCATGCAGGGTGCGGGCTCGGCGCTCGTCCTCAATTCGATCCTGTGGTCGGCGCTGCTCGTGTCGGTGTTCCTCCACGGCTACAACCCGCTCTACGCTCTGGCCGCCGGCGCCGGCGTGGTCCTCATGGGCCTCTTCGCGGGGATCGTGGTGGCGCTCACGCGGGGGCGTGACCGGTCCGTCGAGACCATCCGCCGGTGGGCGGCGCGCGTGCCCTTCCTCGACGGCGACAAACTCGGCATCCAGGTCCGGAGGGTGGCGGAGCGGCTGGCGGCCTTTCTCGCCGAGCCGCAGCTCCTCACCCGGGCCGTGGGGTGGGCGGCGGCGTTCTGGCTGCTCGACGCCTCCTCGCTGTTCGTGTTCATCGCCGCCTTCGGCAAGATCGTCTCGCCGATCGACCTTCTCGTCGCCTACGGGCTGGCCTTCGTGCTGGCGGTCATCCCCATCACGCCGTCGGGTCTCGGGGTCATCGAGGGTGTCCTGATCCCCACGCTGGCCGGGTTCGGCGTCCCCCGGGGGACCGCCATCCTGGGCGTCCTCGGCTATCGCCTGGTCAACTTCTGGCTCCCCATCCCGGTCGGGGGCATCGCCTACCTGACGCTGCGCTTCTCGGGCGAGGGCTGGGGGCAACGGTTGCGCCACGCCCGGGAGGAGGTCGCCAGCCTCGACGACGAGAAGGTCCGCCGTGCCACCGACGCGCTGCCGGCCGAGCCGGTGCCGACCGACCGGGTGCCGCACCAGGGCCCGGTACGGGGCGACCGGCGGCCGACCCAGAGGCCGACGACGCCCGACGCCTGACGTCGGGACCGGGCTGCTCGGCGCCCGTCCGGCCACCCAGCCGGTCACCGAGCCGGCCGGCCGGCCGCGCAGCCGGATACCTCAGCCGGCGGGTGCCCCCAGGGTGTCGGCTTCACGCCGCCGGCGGGCACGGTCACGGGCGAGCTCCTGGAGCCGGCGCTGGGCGCTGATGCCCTCCACCCGCTCCACCCGCTCCCAGGAGCCGTTCGGGCCGAGCGCCCACGAGTTGGTGTCGTCGGCGAGGTTCAGCTCGAGCACTTCGAGGAGCCGGGCCTGCAGCTCGGGGTCGCACACCGGGGTCAGCACCTCGATGCGCCGGTCGAGGTTTCGCTCCATGAGGTCGGCGGACCCCATCAGCAGCGTCAAGGGCCGGTCGCCGGTGCCGCCGAAGCGGTAGATGCGGGAGTGCTCGAGGAAGCGCCCGACGATCGACCGGACGCGGATCGTCTCCGAGACACCGGGGACGCCCGGCCGCAGACAGCACACCCCGCGCACCACGAGATCGATGGGCACGCCCGCCGACGACGCCAGGTACAGAGCGTCGATCACGTCGGGGTCGGTGAGACCGTTCACCTTGATGGCGATGCGCCCGTCGGGCCCCGCCGCGGCCTCCTGCTCGATCAGCTCCACGATGCGCTGGCGCAGCGCCATGGGGGCGACCACGAGCTTGCGGTAGCGCGCGTACCGGCTGTAGCCGGTCAGGAAGTTGAACAGGTCGCCCACGTCCGCCCCGAGCTCGGGGTCGGCCGACAGCAGCCCGACGTCCTCGTACTGCCGTGCCGTGCGGGGGTTGTAGTTGCCGGTGCCGAGGTGGCAGTAGCGGCGGATCCCGTCCTCCTCGCGCCGCACCACCAGCGCCGCCTTGGAGTGGGTCTTCAACCCCACCAGGCCGTAGACCACGTGCACGCCCGCCTCTTCGAGCGCGCGGGCCCACAGGATGTTGGCCTGCTCGTCGAACCGCGCCTTGAGCTCGACCACGGCGGCCACCTGCTTGCCGGCCTCGGCCGCCTGGATGAGCGACGCCGCGATGGGGCTGTCGCCCGACGTGCGGTACAGCGTCTGCTTGATGGCGAGGACGTCGGGGTCGGCGGCCGCCTGCGCGATGAAGGCCTCCACCGACGTCGTGAAGGAGTCGTAGGGATGGTGCACGAGGACGTCGCGCTCGCGCAGCACCGCGAAGAGGTCCGCAGGCTCGTTGCCGGCGTTGGCGAGCCGCGGGGGCGTCATGGGGGCCCACGCCGCCTCGTGGAGGTCGGGGCGGTCGAGCCGGTGCACCTCCCACAGGCCGCCGAGGTCCAACGGTGCGGCGATCTCGTAGAGGTCCTCGGGCCCGAGGTCGAGTTCGTGCACCAGCATGTCCCGGAGGTCGGTGGACATCTCGGCGGCCACCTCCAGGCGCACGGCCCGGCCGAAGCGGCGGCGGCGCAGCTCCATCTCGACGGCGGCCAGCAGGTCGTCGGCCTCGTCCTCGTCGAGCACGAGGTCGGCGTTGCGCGTCACCCGGAAGGCGTAGTGCTCGCCGATCACCATGTCGGGGAAGAGGGTGGACAACTGGGCCGCGATGATCTGCTCGAGCGCCACGAAGCGCTCGCCGTCGGGCATCACCACGAACCGGGGCAGCAGGGGCGGGACCTTCACCCGGGCCACCCGCTCCACCCCGGTGATGGGGTCGCCGACGCGGACGATGAGGTTGAGCGACAGGTTCGAGATGTACGGGAAGGGGTGCCCGGGATCGACCGACAGCGGCGTGAGCACCGGGAAGATCTGGCGGTGGAACACGTCGACGAGGTGCTCGCGGTCGGCGGCGTCGAGCGAGGACCAGTCCGCCACCCGCACCCCGGCGTCCGCCAGGGCCGGCACGACGGCTCCGACGAAGATGTGCGACTGGCGGTCCACGAGCTCGGTCACCCGCGCCCCGATCGCCCGCAAGGTCTCGCTCGGCCGCAGCCCGTCGGCGGACCGGGTCCGCAACCCCGCGTCCACCTGGTCCTTCAGACCGGCCACCCGCACCTGGAAGAACTCGTCGAGGCCCTCCGAGAAGATGGCCAGGAACTTCACCCGTTCGAGCAGCGGCACCTGGTCGTCGGCGGCCAGCTCGAGCAGCCGCGACCCGAACTCGAGCCACGACAGCTCACGGTTGGTGAACCGCTCCGGCCCGCGTTCGGTCACCGCGTCCTCGGTGGCGACTGCGGTCAGCGTCGGTGCCGGGTCACCGCCCGTGCGTGTCTGCTGGACGGGTGAGCCGGAGCGAGGCGCGGGCTCGGGGGATGGCATCAACCTTCAAGGGTACTGCCGGCGACCCCCGGAAGTGACCCCTCGTCCGAAGGGGCGCGTGCCTCGGAAGGCCTGGTGAGCGGCGACCGGGCGCCCGGCCGGGACGCACGGGTCGCCCGGGGATGCCGAGGCCCGCGAGGGGCCCGGCGGTAGGCTCGTCCCGGTGCCTCGACCCTTCCGTCGCCTCGCGCCCAGCGCAGGCCAGCGGGTTCGCCGGCCGAAGCCCAAGCGGCGGACCGAGCTGGGACTCCTCGTGCTCGCGGCGCTCATCGTGGTGGCGGCCTACGTGTTGGCGTCGGTCGGCACCACCTCGAAGATCCCCGCCAACCTCGGGCCGTTCCTCGGCATCGTGGTGGGCCTGGCGCTCGCCGCGCACATCGCCAACCGCATCTACGCCCCCGACGCCAACCCGGTCCTCCTGCCGATCGCCTTTCTCCTGAACGGCCTGGGCTACGTGATGCTGGCACGGATCGCCGAGCACTGGGCCCGGGCGCAGGCGGGCTGGACCGCCGTCGGCGTGGCGGCCTACATCCTCACCCTGATGGTCGTGCGGCGGTCACGTGACCTCGACCGCTACCGGTACCTCCTGCTGCTGGCTGCTACCGCCCTCATGCTCTCCCCCCTCGTGCCCCATTTCGGCCAGTCCCACAACGGCGCTCGCCTCTGGGTGCACTTCGGGCCGGTCGTCGGCCAGCCGGTGGAGCTGGCCAAGCTGGCGCTGTGCATCTTCTTCGCGTCCTATTTCGTGGAGAAGCGCGAGCTGCTGTCGGTCCCGACCCTGCGCGTCGGCAACCGCCTCGTGCTCGACCCGCGCCCGCTCGTCCCCATCCTGGTGGCGTGGGGGTTCACCATGCTCGTCCTCGGCGCCGAGCGAGACATCGGCTTCGCCGTGCTGATCTTCGTGCTGTTCATGTCCATGCTGTGGCTGACCACGGGCCGGTGGAACTACGTCATCCTCGGCGTCGTCCTCTTCGGCATCGGCGCGGTGGCGTCGAGCCGCCTCTTCTACCAGGTCCACCAACGCGTCACCGAATGGTTGCATCCCACGACGACCGGTCAGATCATGCTCGGGCTCTACGGCATGGGCAGTGGGGGCCTCCTCGGCACAGGGCTCGGGTTCGGCCACATCGCGCCGGTGTGTGCGGGATGTTCGAACCCCATTCCCGAGGTCCAGAGCGACTACATCTTCGCCGCCTTCGGCACCGAGATGGGCCTGCTCGGCACCACGGCCATCGTGTTCGCCTTCGTCCTGCTCGTCGGTGCCGGCATGCGCATCGCCCAGCGGGCCCGCTCGGAGTTCGCCCAGGGGGCGGGGGCCGGGCTCACCGTGATCATCGGGTTCCAGGCCTTCTTCATCATGGCCGGCATCGTGCGGATCCTGCCGCTGACCGGGATCACGCTCCCGTTCATGGCGTACGGCGGCTCGTCCCTCGTGGCCAACTACGTGCTCATCGCGCTGCTCATGCGGATCTCCGACGAAGGAGAGCGCGCCATCGTGGCCGAACAGGCCACAGCGATGCGGGTGCAGCCCCCGGTCACGACATCCATCCCCGCCGTCAACCGCTGAC
>DATKSK010000063.1 GCA_035531755.1 Acidimicrobiales bacterium
GGCGTGCCCACCGCCCGTTACGGCGTGTTCGACGACGCCAAGGAGGCCAACGCCTTCCTGCGCGAGCTGCCCGGCCCGTGGGTGGTGAAGACCGACGGGCTGGCGGCGGGCAAGGGCGTGCTCGTCACCGATTCCATCACCGAGGCCGAGGGCGACATCGCCGCCAAGCTGTCGGGGGAGAGCTTCGGCGACGCCGGCCGCCGCGTCGTGGTCGAAGAGGGCCTCGTCGGCCCCGAGTGCTCGCTGCTCGCACTGTGTGATGGGAGACGCATCAGCGCGCTGGCCCCGGCGCAGGACTTCAAGCGCATCGCCGACGGCGACGAGGGCCCCAACACCGGCGGCATGGGGGCGTACTCGCCCACGCCCGTGGTGGACGACCGTGTCGTCGACCGGGTGCTCGACGAGGCCGTCGAGCCCTTGGTGGCGGCGCTGCGCCGGCGCGGCATCGACTACCGCGGCGTGCTCTACGCCGGGCTCATCCTCACCGTCGACGGGCCGCGCGTGCTCGAGTACAACGTGCGCTTCGGCGACCCCGAGACCCAGGTGGTGCTGCCGCGGCTCACCGAGGACCTCACCGGCCTCCTGGCCGAGGCCGCCGCCGGGCGCCTGCGCACCGAGCCGCGCTTCTCGGCCGACGCCGCGGTGTGCGTGGTGCTGGCCGCGCCGGGCTACCCGGGCACGCCCCGCACCGGCGATCCCATCGAGGGCCTCGACGAGGCCGCCGTGCTCCCGGGCGTCACCGTCCTGCACGCCGGCACCGCCCTCGACGACCAGGGCCGGTTCGTGACCGCGGGCGGGCGGGTGCTGGGCGTCACCGGTACCGGGCCGACCGTGGCCCAGGCCCGCGACCGGGCCTACGCCGGCGTGGCCCGCATCGGGTGGGACGGCATGCAGCACCGCACCGACATCGCCCTGGCCGCGGCAGGTCCGGCGCCCGAATTCGTGTTCGAGGGCTCCGTCCCGTCGGTCGCCGACGTGCTGCGTGCTCCTGCCGGCGGGCCCACAGTTGGGGGGGCAGGGTGATCCCCCGCTACTCGCTGCCGGAGATGGCCGCCCTGTTCACCGACGAGGCCCGCTTCGAGATGTGGCTCGAGGTCGAGCTGCTGGCGGTGGAGGGCTGGGCCGAGGTCGGCGTGGTGCCGCGCGCCGAGGCCGCCGCCCTGCGGGCCCGGGCGCCCAAGGTCACCCCCGAGCTGGTGGCCGCCGTCGAGGAGCGCGAGCGCGTCACCGACCACGACGTGGCCGCCTTCGTCGACGTGGTGCAGGCCGCCGCCGGGCCGCCCGAGGGGTCGTGGGTCCACTACGGGCTCACGTCCTCCGACGTGGTCGACACCGCCCTGTGCGCCACGCTGACCCGGGCCGCCGACCTGCTCATCGACGCCTCGGGCGAGCTCGTGTCGGTGCTGAAGGCGCGCTCGGCCGAGTTCATCGACGCCGCCATGCCGGGCCGCACCCACGGCATGCACGCCGAGCCAACGACCTTCGGGGCCAAGCTGGCCCTGTGGTGCCTGCAGGCGGACCGCGACCGGGCCCGCCTGCGCGCCGCGCGCGCCGCCGTGGCCGTCGGCAAGCTGTCGGGGGCGGTGGGCACCTACTCCAACATCGACCCCCGCGTGGAGGCCCACGTGTGCGGGGCCCTCGGCCTCGCCGCGGTGCCCGCCACCCAGGTCATCGCCCGGGACCGCCACGCCGAGCTCCTGTGGGCGTGCGCGTCGGTGGGCGCCACCGTCGAGATGATCGGCACCGAGATCCGCCACCTGGCCCGCACCGAGGTGGGCGAGGTCGAGGAGGCCTTCGGGTCGGGGCAGAAGGGCAGCTCGGCCATGCCCCACAAGCGCAACCCGATCCTCTCCGAACGCCTGAGCGGCCTGGCCCGCGTGCTGCGGGGCTACCTCGGCGCGGGGCTCGAAGACGTCGCCCTGTGGCACGAGCGCGACATCTCCCACAGCTCGGTCGAGCGCGTCATCCTGCCCGACGCCTGCCTGGTCGCCTATTACGTGCTGCGGCGCTGCGCCGGGCTGGTGCGCACCCTGGTGGTGCACACCGAGCGCATGCGGACCGACGTGGTGGAGGGCTCGTACGGGCTCGTGTTCAGCCAGCCGGTGCTGCTGGCCCTGGTGGCGTCGGGCATGGAGCGCGACGCCGCCTACCGGGTGGT
Source organism: Acidimicrobiales bacterium (assembly GCA_035531755.1). Taxonomy (NCBI): domain Bacteria; kingdom Bacillati; phylum Actinomycetota; class Acidimicrobiia; order Acidimicrobiales; species Acidimicrobiales bacterium. The sequence continues at coordinate 2,159 of DATKSK010000063.1, forward strand.
GCAGCGCGACGCCCGCCTGGCCTGGGAGGAGCGCCGCCCGTTCCGGTCGGTGCTCGAGGACGACGCCGAGGTGACCCTCGACGCCGCCGCCCTCGACGGGGCCTTCAGCCTGGAGCGGGCGCTGCGCCACGTGTCGACGTTCACCGAAGCGCTACAGGAGGTGGAGGGATGAGCCTGCGGTTGGTGCACAGCGGCAAGGTGCGCGAGCTCTACGACGCCGGGGACGGCCGCCTGTTGATGGTGGCGTCCGACCGCATCTCGGCGTTCGACGTGGTGCTGGCCGAGCCCATCCCCGACAAGGGGCGCGTGCTCACGGCCATGACGGTGCACTGGCTGGCCGAGCTGGCCGACCTCGCCCCCAGCCACCTGGTGGCGGCCGACCCCGCCGAGCTGCCCGCCGACGCCGCCGAGCTGGGCGGGGACGCGGGGATGGCCGGCATCGCGGGGCGGGCGCTGCTCGTGCGCCGGGCCGACATGCTGCCGCTCGAGTGCATCGTGCGGGGGTACCTGGCCGGCTCGGGGTGGAAGGAGTACTCCACGTCGCGCTCGCTGCACGGCATGCCGCTGCCGGCCGGGCTGCAACAGGCCGACCGCCTGCCCGAGCCCGTGTTCACCCCGTCGACCAAGGCCACCGAGGGCCACGACCTCAACATCTCGTTCGACGGGGCCGTGGACCTGGTGGGCAAGGAGATGGCCGAGAAGGCCCGCGACCTGTGCGTGGAGGCCTACCGCCGGGCGGCGGCGGCGGCGGAGCGCAACGGCATCATCGTGGCCGACACCAAGTTCGAGCTGGGCATCATCGACGGGCGGCTGGCGCTGTGCGACGAGGTGCTCACCCCTGACTCCTCGCGCTTCTGGGCCGCGGGGGAGTGGCGCCCGGGGACGAGCCCGCCGTCGTTCGACAAGCAGCCGGTGCGCGACTGGCTCGAGGGTAGCGGCTGGGACAAGCAACCCCCGCCCCCCACCCTGCCGTCGGCGGTGGTGGCCGAGACAAGCGAGCGCTACATCACCGCCTACGAGCGCATCTGCGGGCGGCGCCTGGCCGACTGGTACGGTGCCGACGGGTGATGCGCGCGTGATCTACGAGGTCCTCGTCGAGGTGCGGCTGCGCCCCGGGATCGCCGATCCGCAGGGCGCCACCGTGGAGCGGGCGCTGCCCGCCCTCGGCTTCGACGGCGTGGGGGCGGTGCGCGTGGGCAAGGCCATCCGCCTGTCGGTGGAGGCCGCCGACGAGGATGCCGCCCGCGCCACCGCCACGTCGGTGGCCGACCGGCTGCTCGCCAACCCCGTCATCGAGGACTCGGCGGTGACCGTGGTGGGCGCCACCGACGCCGCCGGCCACAACGGGGCGTCGCGATGACGGCGCGCATCGGCAGGTCGCGATGACGGCGCGCATCGGCGTCGTGGTGTTTCCCGGCAGCAACTGCGAGCACGACGTGGTGAAGGCCCTCGGCCTCGTCGCCGCCGAGGCCGCCGGCGCCGCCGACTGGGCCGCGGGGCCGGCCGCGCCCCCGCCCCCGGCGGTCCGGGCCGAGCTGGTGTGGCACGGCGAGCGCTCGCTGGCGGGCTACGACGCCGTGGTCCTCCCCGGCGGCTTCGCCCACGGCGACTACCTGCGGCCCGGCGCCATCGCCCGGTTCTCGCCGGTGATGGAGGCCGTGACCGCCTTCGCCGCCGAGGGTGGCCCGGTCGTGGGGATCTGCAACGGTTTTCAGGTGCTGACCGAGGCCGGCCTGCTGCCCGGGGCGCTCCAGAAGAACCGCGGCCTGCGCTTCCTGTGCACGACGGTGGGGGTGCGGGTGTGCACCACCCGGACGGTGCTCACCGGCGCCACCGAGGTGGGTGCGGAACTGCGGCTGCCCGTCAACCACTTCGAGGGCAACTTCACCTGCGACCACGCCACCCTGGAGCGCCTGCGCGCCGAGGACCGCATCGTGCTGCGCTACACCGATAACCCCAACGGGTCGCTCGACGACATCGCCGGCGTGTGCAACGAGGCGGGCAACGTGGTCGGCCTCATGCCGCACCCCGAGCGGGCGTGCGACGCCATGACCGGGGCCACCGACGGCGAGCCGCTGCTCGGGTCGCTGCTCGGGGCGGCCCTGCGCCACGCCAGCCTCCCCGCCTGATCGTCCCGCGCCGCCGCCTGCGGGAGCCTCCCGCCCGGGATCCAGGTCGGTGGTCGGGAGTCGGTGGTCGGGGATCGGGCACCACCGACGAGAGTCACTCACCGATGTAACCCCACTATGCCCCCATCCCAGAGTGACCTCGAGACGGCGGTCGCGGTCGGACGTCCCGACGGCGTCGGCCCCGAGACGGTCGGGGTCGGACGTCTGGACGGTCAGGCCTTGGTGACTCTCGTGGCCGTGGGCGCGGCGGGCGCGCCGGTGAGGCGGGAGATCCCGGCTCGCTGGAGGACCGCGGTGCTGACGCCGGCCGAACGCCAGGCGTCGTAGCCGATCCCCTTGCGCTGGCCGTACGCCCTGGCCACCTCGACGAACGACGTCTCGAGCGAGCCCAGCTCGTCGTCGGCCGTCACCCGGGCGAGCTCGGCCTCGAGATCGGACTTCTCCTGCAGGAGGTGGAGGCGGGCCAGGGCGTCGGCGCCCGCCAGGCGCTCGTTCACCACCGCCAGGCGCCTGCGGACGGACTCCGGCGTCCGCTTGCGGCCGCGCCTGGGGCGCTGCAGCTCGATGGCCTCGAGGTAGCGGCGCACGGCCCGGCCTTCTTGTCGTCCCCGGGCGAGCGCGGCCTTGTGGGCGCTGGACATGGGTGGGCGATTGGGCTGTCCGGGGGTCGCCATACACCGGATTATCGGACGCGGCGCCAACCTTGGCAAAACAAATGTCGGGGCGCCATTGACCCCATTGCCGCGGGCCCCATTGGGACGCCCGCCGGGCCCGTGCCTGCGGTCGCGCCTGCGGGCAGGGGACGCCACGGGCCTCGGAGCGGCGGTGCGAGGCGTCCGGGGTGGCCGCTCGGCGCTGTGTGCCCGGCCCGGATAGGCGACAAGCGCCGCGCCCGGGTCGCCCATAACGGCCCGGGCCGCGCTCGGGGTGCCGGAGGCCGTGACGGTGCCGGGTACGGTGGCGGGCGATGGGCGAACCGGCCATGGACGAGGAGGCGCTGCACCGGGCGCTCGGCCTGACCGACGACGAGGCGGCCCGCATCACCGAGATCCTCGGCCGGCCCCCCAACCACCTCGAGCTCG
>DATKSK010000064.1 GCA_035531755.1 Acidimicrobiales bacterium
GGCGTTCTCGAAGAACGCCGTGCCGAAGCTCAGACGGCTGGCGAGGACGTCGAGCGGATGGCGACGCACCACCAGGACGCGCGGCTCGAAGCGGGCCGCGACCCATTGCACCGCCAACGGGACGTTCACCGACTTCACCACCGGGTGCACGGTGCCGGCGGGAGCGGACTGCGGACGGGCCAGCCTCGTGGCCACCTGCAGCCGCAACGACGACGACCTGCCGCCCGGCTCGAGCAGGGCGCTCTTGGCGCGCGCCGGGGTGCGGGCGTAGACGGCGGTGGCCAGACGTCCCAGGGCGCTCGGCCGACGGGCACGGAAGGCGGACTCCCACATGCGCACGTAGGGCTCGGGCGCGTCGCCGCCGGGCTCCAGCGCGGGCATGAGCCCCAGGCCCGCCCGGGCCCGGGCGGCGAAGGGCACCCAGTCGAAGTTGTCGGGCTCGTGGACATAGGCGGCGCCGACGGTCCGACCCAGGCACGTGGCCACCCACGTGGTCCCGGAGCGGGCGGCGCCCACCACCAGCACCCTGTGGCCGGGCACGCCCGTCGAGCCGTCGCCGCCGGTTGTGGTCCGGGTCATCGCCCGCGGCCACCCGCCCGACGGACATGAGCCCGACAGCAGACGATGATCCTCCCGCCCGAACCGCGCATCGCGCTTCCCCCCGAAGACCGCTGCCTCCGCCCTCGACCGGTATTCGGAGAGAGGACGAACCGCAATCATCGCGCGCGTGGCGCGCCTAGTGCCGCGAGGACCTGCCTCGGGAGCGCACCGCCGCCAGTGCGCCGAGCACACGGCGGCGTTCGATCGGCGTGGCGCCGAAAGCGAAGTACGTCCCGAGATAGACCACCCCGGCCGTCACCGCCAGGACCAGCAGGTGGATCGTGGAGTCCGACAGCAGGGCGTGCCCGCCCACGAGCACGACGGTGGTGACCACGGCCGGCACGACGTGCGGCACGATGGCGTCGGCGGCGAACCGCCGCAGGCTCATGTCCGAGACGCGGCACGACAGCGTCACCATCCACGGCACCTGCACGAGCACGGCGCCCACGAGCGTGCCGAAAGCCACCCCGATGGGGCCCATGACGAGCCCCAGGACCACCGACGACCCCAGGTTGACGGCCGCCTCCACCATGCCGGCGCCGGCCACGGCCCGGGCGCGCCCGCTCCCGGAGAGGACGACGCCGGCGGTGCTCGCCGTCGACCGGACCGCCATGGCGAGCGTGAGGACGATGAGGATCTCGGCGGACTGCCCGTACCCGGTCCCGACCCACACCTTGATGGCGGCGTGGGCGATGAGGACGAGGACCACGGTCAACGGGACGCTCAGCACCAGCGCGGTCCTCGTCCCGTCGACGACGAGGAGCCGCAGCTCCTCCGTCCTCCCCTCGCGGCCGAGGGCCGACGCGTGCGGGAAGTACACCTGCACCAACGCCCGCAGCGCGTTGATGAACAGCTGCGCGGCCTTGGAGCCCACGGCGTAGACCGCCACGGCGCGCACGCCGAACAGCAGGCCCACCACGATCAGGTCCACCTTCAGGATGATCGTGAGGGCCACGTCCGCGATCAGGAACCACCACGACAGGCTGGCCGCCTCGCGCAGCCGCCCCCGGTCCACGTAGCGCCGCGACAGCCGGATGCCGGGCTGCAGGCGGCGCAGGAGGCGCCACCGCAGGACGTGGAACGGCAGCGAGACGAGGGCGCTGCCCACCGCCAGGGCCACCAGGCCCCCGCCGGCGAGGACGATGCCGACGATCGTGAGGCTGGTGGCCACGACCATCCCGATGTTCGACGCCGCCAGGAGGTCGTAGCGCTGGTGGGCGGCCAGGGCGCCCCCGAAGCTGTCGAACGGGATGGACACGGCCAACGCCACGGCCAGGACGACGAACACCGTCACCGACGCGTCGCGCAGGCCGGGCGGAATGGAGAACAACGAGGGCGACGCCACCGCGATGACCACGCCGGCGACGAAGGCGAGCAGCCCGAAGCCGGCGAGCACCGCCACGTTGGTGTTGAGGGTCCGCAGGATGCGTTCGGGGCGGCGGCCGATGTCCTCGGCCAGCAGCTTCGTGGTGGCACGCCCGAAGCCGAGCTCGAGGAGCTCGAGGTACCCGATGACGCCACCCGCCAGGGACCACACGCCGTAGGCGGACTGGCCGAGCGAGTGCAGCAGGACCGGGGTGATCAGCAGGCTCGACAGCGCCGTCGCCGCCAGGGCGGCGTAGTTCATGGTGACGTTGATGCCGAACCGGCGAGGGAGCCCGCCCTCCTGCGCCACGGCCTCGTCGCCACTCCACGTGGACTCCCAGAGGACCGAGCCCTCCCCGTCGTCGCCGGCGGGCATGGCGTCGTCACCCGTCGGCGACGTTCCCCCGCTCACGTGCCTCCTTCCGGCCCCGACCACGAACGTCCTGGAACGGCCGTGCGCCGCACCGCCCATCGTAGGTGCCCGGACCAGGGGCGGCGGGTGTTCCGTGCCACTGCGGCCGGTGCTCCACGGCCGGCGCGACACGACGAGGCCGTGCCGCGGGGTGCTATGCGGCGGCGACCGCCGGCCCCGGCGCGCTGACGACGCGGGCCTTGCCGTCCATCTTCGCCCGGTACATCGCCCGGTCGGCCTCGCGGATCAGGGCGTCGGAGGAGGAGCGCCGGGCCCCGCCACAGGTGGCGACGCCGATGCTCGCCGACAGCTGCCGATCGCCGAGCGGCGTGGCGAAGGGGGGCGTCAGCCCGTCGATGATCCGGGTGGCGATGGCCAGGGCGTGAGCGTCGTCGGTGATGTCCTCGCACACCACCACGAACTCGTCGCCCCCGAAGCGCCCGACGGTGTCGGTCGGCCGCACGCACGCGGAGAGCCGGTCGACGAAGGACGACAGGATGTCGTCGCCGACGTCGTGGCCGAGCTCGTCGTTCACGAGCTTGAAGTCGTCGATGTCGATGAAGAGGACGGCCGCCAGCGTCCGGGTCCGCCGGGTCCGGGCGATGGCGTGCACCAGCCGGTCGCTGATGAGGACCCGATTGGCGGCGCCGGTGAGGGGGTCGTGCACGGCGTGGTGCGACAGCGTGGCGGCGAGGGCCCGCTCGGCCTCGTAGAGCCGGGCGTTCGCCACGGCGATGGCGGCATGCTCGGCGAAGAGCGACACGGCCCGCAGGTCGTACTCGGAGTACGGGTGGTCGACCGAGCCGTTCAGGCTGAGCACCCCGAGCAGCTCGTTCTTGTGGAGCAGCGGAACACCCACGGCGCTCTCGCGCTTGACCTGGCCGCGCTCGGAGACCGTGCCCTGCACCAGGAGCGGCTCCCGGTCCCTCGCCACCCGGCCGGCGATGCCGCCACCGAGCTCGCCGGCCGCAGCGGCGCCGGTCTCGCCGGCGTGGCACACCTCGACCAGCCCGCCCGAGCCGTCGAGCAGGAGGATGGTCCCGCTCGTCGCCCGCAGCAGCTCGAAGGCGCTCGACAGGATCAGGCGCAGGACGTCGCCGATCACCAGGACGGAGTTCATGGCCTTGCCCGCCTCGTACAGCATGGCGAGCTCCTTCAGGCGGTTCGACAACGCCGCGCTGAGGACGCGCTCGTCCACGAGCAGGCGCGACAACCGGCGCAGGTGACGCTCTTTCTCCGTGACGTAGCCCCCCAGCCCGAGCACGAGGGCGACCGTCCCGACCCGGAACCCGAAGCGGTTGGCGAAGCCGAGGCTGTGGCTGGTCCCCGCCGTGAGGAGGGCCACCGCGGCGGCCAGGCACACCAGGCCGGCGAAGGCGATCGTCCACAGCTGGGACCGGCGACGATCGACCGCCTCGAGCGACGGGGACGAGAACTCCTTGATCCCGACGATGCGGGCTTCGCGCTCGAGCCGCCGCGACGAACGCCCGGCGGCCGGCGGGGCCGTGGTGGTGGTCACCCCCTTCATGTCGGCGGGCGCGGCGCCCGGCGATAGGGCCCAAAGTCCATCGTCGGGCGCGTTACTCGACGCCCAGGCTCCCCTTGGCCGCCGCCTCGAAGAGCCGGTACGGCAGCACCCGCTTGGCCAGGATCCCGATGCGCTCCCCGGACCTGCCGACCGACACCCGGCGCGGCGGGCGGCGGGCCTCGAGCACGGCGCGCACCGACCGGGCCACCGCCTCGGGAGCGACGCCGTTGGCCTCGTCGCGCGCCATCACCCCGACCGCCCGGTCCAGGGCGTCGCGGTAGACATCGTCGGCGCCCGACGCCACCGCCATCCGGCGGCTGGCCGTGAAGTCGGTCCGCACGTTGCCCGGCTCCACCAGCGTGACGGCGATGCCGAACGGGGCCACCTCGTAGGCCAGGGCCTCCCCCATCCCCTCGAGCGCGAACTTGCTGGCGCTGTAGAAGCCCTGGAAGGGGATGGCCAGCACCCCCCCGATCGAGCTCACGAGGACGATGCGCCCTCCCCCCTGGGCCCGCATGGCCGGCAGGACGCCCTGGACGACGCGGGTGGCGCCCCAGAAGTTCGTCTCCAGCTGGGCCTTGGCCTCCTCGACGGTGGTGTGCTCGACGGCCCCGGCGATCCCCCACCCCGCCGAGGCCACCAGGGCGTCGATGCGGCCGTGGGCGGCCAGCACCTCGGCCACGCCGGCGCGCACCGACTCGTCGGAGTCGACGTCCATGACCAGGCCGCCCCAGCCCCCCGGCGACGTCCCGCGCCGGCTGGCGCCCACCACCGACCACCCGCCGTCGTGCAGGCGCTGCGCGCACGCCCGGCCGATGCCCGCCGACGCCCCCGTGATCAGCACAACCCGCGCCATTGGCCCTCCCCCTGGGGTGCCGAGCACTCTACGCGCCGGCCCACCGCCCCGGTCGGCTCGGGCCGGCCACAGCGGCCCGCCGGGGTGCCCGTGGCATCATGGCGGCGGTGGTCAGGCTCTCGCCGCAGCGCTTCGAGGAGCTGGTGGGCGACGCCCTCGACGGCCTCCCCGCCGACCTGGGCGCGGCCATGGAGAACGTGGCGGTGACGGTGGACGACGAGTCGCCGGTGGGCGAGCTGCTGGGCCTCTACGAAGGGGTGCCCCTGACGGACCGGGGCATCGACTACTCCTTCGTGATGCCGGACCGCATCACCATCTTCATGCGCACCGTCTGCCACGCCTGCGACAGCGAGCGCGACGTCGTCACCATGGTCCGCGAGACGGTGGTCCACGAGGTGGCCCACCACTTCGGCATCGACGACCGCCGCCTCGACGAGCTCGGCTGGTCCTGAGCCGAGGGCGATGCGGCCCGGGCCCGGCTCGCCCGGGGCCGCGGCCGCGCCGCCACGCCGTCGCCGTACGCTGCGCCCATGGGCGCGACCGCCAGGGTGGTCACCTGGGTCACGGTGGCCATCGTGGGCGCCATCGGCGCCGAGATCGCCCTGGCGTCGACGGGTTCGGCGCCCCCGCCCCGCCTGCGCCCGGACCAGGTGGCGTCCCGGATGACACGGGCCGCCCTCGGTGCCGCCGGTGCGGCCGGCACGTTCCACTACCGGGCGGTGTGGCAGACCGGCGGGTCGACCCAGACCATCGTCGGCGACGCCGCGCCGTCGGCCGGCACCCAGGCGGTGGAGGTCGGCGGGTCGCGGTTCGCGGTGGTCGTCGCCGACCAGGTCGTCTACGTGACGGGCAACGTCGACGCGCTGCACGACCAGCTGGGCCTGGCGCCGGCGACGGCATCGGCCGATGCGGGCCGGTGGATCGCGCTCGCCCAGGCCGACGGGCCCTACCAGTCGATGGAGGAGGGAGTGACCACGGCGGCGGCGCTGTCCCAGGTGCTGATCGCGCCCCGGAGGACCTCGACCGACCGGCGAGCGCACGGCATGGTGCTGTCCCGGGTCACGGGCCGCATCCCCCCGGGGACGCCGGGCCAGGTCATCGCCGGATCGGCGACCCTCGACGTGGCGGCCCGCACCACGCTCCCGGCCGCCTACACCGCAGGCGGCTCCGACGGCGGGCAGCCGTGGTCGAGCAGCATCACCTTCTCGCGCTGGGGCGAGCGGATGGCAGTGACGCCACCGGCCGACGCGCTGCCGTACAGCGCGCTCCAAGGTGTGGCCGCAAGCGGGCCCGGCACCCCGACGGGCTGAACCCCCGTGGTCAGCGGGGGCGGGCGTCGCCGCGGGGCGTGCGGACGTTCATCCACCGGGCGGGGCGGGTCGGACGGGACCCGGCGCTCTGGCGGAGGGCCTTCAGGTCGGCCACGCACGCCCGGGCCTCGTCGGCCAGCTCCTGGTCGCCCGCCTCGGAGGCGATGTTGAAGGCGTCGATGCACCTGCCGATGGCCATGTCGATGGCGGTGAGCAGGCTCGTGTGCGCGGTCTCGTCGAGCACGGGCACTCCCCAGGTCTCCGGAACCCTGTCTAGCGCGGATCGGCCCCTACCGCTGGTCGCCGGGCGACCACGGCCCGAGGCCGCCGACCGACGCAGGACCCGGTGCGGGGTACAACTGAGGGCGAGTCGCCGTGGGGACGGGGAGGGCTGATGGCGGAATCGGGGTCGCCGGTCGCCGTCGGTGACGCGCCCGACCGGGACCGGTACGAGGCCCTCGTGGGGGACACGGTGGCCGGCTTCGTGACGTACTCGACACGCCGAGGGACGCGGGTCCTCATCCACGCCGAGGTGGACCCGGCCTTCGAGGGACAGGGGGTCGGGAGCCGGCTGGCTGCCGGCGCCCTCGACGACATCCGGGCCCGGGGGCTGCGGGTCGCGCCGCTGTGTCCCTTCATGGCGGGCTACATCCGGCGCCACCCCGAGTACGCCGACCTGGTGGCCACGGCGTAGCCGGAGACAGCCGGAGGACGCGCCACCCGGGGACAGGGCGCCAGGCTCAGGTGGGGCGGAGGGACTGCCGATACCTGCAGGATGAGAAACGGTCCCCGCCGGCGCGCCGCGGCATCCGGCGGCAGCGGCTCCAGCTGGCTCCGGCTCGGCTTCCTGCTGGCCCTCGGGGAAGTGGCCATCCTCGCCGTGCTGGCCGTCCGGCCGGCCACCGGCGCCGCCGCCGACCACCTGGCCGCCTCGAACGGTCCCGTGGGTCGGGCCCTGTCCGAGGTCGCGACGGTGGCGGTCCCCACCACGACCCTGCCGGCGATCCCGACGACCACGGCTCCCCCGGTTCCCACGACGACCGTTCCGGCACCGACGACCACCACCACGGCGCCACCCGCCGTGCCGCCCACGCCGCCCGCCGCTCCGGCCCATGTGAGCGCGCCGTCCGCCGGCCCGTCCGCCAACATCAGCCCGCAGCCCGACTTCCTGCAGAGCTGTTCGGGGGCGCACTACGACGGATCACCGGGATGCGTGTCGGCCACCGTCGAGGCCATCGCCAATGCCCGCGGCCAGGAGGGGCTGCCCCCGCTCGTCCTCCCCTCCAACTGGGCGCAGCTGGGCCCCGATACCCAGCTCTTCGTGGCCACCAACCTGGAGCGCACCGCCCGCGGGCTGCCCCCCATGGCGACGAAGGTGGCCGCACTCGACCAGGCGGCCCTGCAGGGGGCGGCCAACGACACCGACCCCGGACCGCCGGCCGGCTTCCCCTACTCGCAGTGGGGGTCGAACTGGGCGGGGGCCCTCGGGAACCCGCTCGAGGCCGTCTACTTCTGGATGTACGACGACGGAGTGGGCTCGGCCAACATCGACTGCACGCCCTCGAACACCACGGGCTGCTGGGGCCACCGGCAGAACATCCTGCTGCCCCTGCCGTGCCAGGACTGCGTGATGGGGACGGGGTGGCTCGAGGGCGGCTACAGCGGCGACCCCAGCCTCACCGAGATCCTGGTGGAGACCTCGGGGTCCCCGGCGACATCGTTCACGTGGCAGCAGGAGCTGCCCTACCTCTCCTGACCGATCTCTCCTGACCGATCTCTCCTGACCGCGCGGATCGGGCACATCACGGTCACGATTCCGGCTGTTACGACCACTCTGACGGGTGATCGATCGCTGCATCGAACCGGCGTCCCGACGCGCTCCACGGCAGTTGGCCGAATGTTGACGCTCCATAGGGACCGGCGTGTGACACACCCGGCACCATCGTGGGTGTGGGCTGCCAGCAGGCTCCGTCGCGGAGTCTGAGGTCGGCCCAGGAGTGCGTGACCATGTCGCGCAAATCCCAGCTCAGAGGGCACGCGAGCCGTCGGGTACTGTTCGACGGGAGACGCCGGAATCGTTGTGTCACCGACGTGACCTGCACCTTCGGCATCTGACCTGAACGGGGAACCTCCGATGGGAGTAGGGATGAAGCTGCGCAAGGACCCCAACGATCTGGCCAGTTCGACGGGAGCTGACGGTGTCACTCCGGTCGCGCCCGCCCGGATCGGCGCGACCGGAAGTCCCCGTGGCCAGCTCGGAGAGCTCCTCGTCGGCGCACAGCTGATCAGCCACGACCAGCTGGCCGACGCCCTGATCCAGCAGTCGGCGTCGGGCAAGCGGATCGGCGCCACCCTGGTGGAGCTGGGTGCGATCTCGGAACGGGATCTGGCCCAAGCGCTGTCCACCCAGCTCCTGGTCCCGCTCGTCGACCTCTCCCAGCAGGCGCCGTCTCCCGAAGCGGTCGAGGTTCTCGCCGAGAGCGTGGCCCGGGCGCATCTGGCCGTGCCGATCTCACTGGACGAAAACGGGGTGACCATCGCCGTCTCGGACCCGAACCCCGAACTGGCGAAGACGCTCGCCAACGCCTGCGGTCGGGTCGTCCGGCTGGTCATCGCCCCGCAGTCGGACGTCCAGCGCGCCATCGACACCGCGTACCGGGCACTCGGGAACATCAGGGAACACGTCCGCGCCTTCGAGGAGACGACGGACACGACCCGCCGACTGGCCGACACCACCGTGCAGACGGTCCATGCCGGCGACGCACCGGTCGTCCAGGTCGTGAACCTCCTCATCACGCAGGCCATGCGCGACCGGGCGTCCGACATCCACATCGAGCCGCAGGACGAGCATCTTCGGGTCCGGTTCCGCATCGATGGCGCACTGCACGAGGCGGTCGAGCTCCCCATGGCGATGGCCGCGGCACTCGTCAGCAGGCTCAAGATCATGGCGGACATGAACATCGTGGAGCGCCGTCGCCCGCAGGACGGGCAGATCACGATGGTCGTCGACGGGCGCGAGATCGACATCCGCGTGTCCACGGTGGCCACCATCTGGGGAGAGAGCTGCGTGCTGCGGGTGCTCGACAAGAGCAGGTCCGTCTTCCGGATGGCCGACCTGGGCATGCCCCCTGACACCCACGAGGTCTTCACCCGACAGATCCGTGCCCCGTTCGGCATGGTGCTGTGCGCAGGACCGACCGGGAGCGGCAAGACGACCACCCTGTACGCGGCCCTGACCGAGATCGACGACCCCAGCCGGAACATCATGACCATCGAGGACCCGGTCGAGTACGTCTTCCCCTCGATCAACCAGATCCAGACCAATGAGCAGGCGGGGATCACCTTTGCCAACGGCCTGCGGTCGATCCTGCGCCAGGACCCCGACGTCATCCTGGTCGGCGAGATCCGTGACGTGGAGACGGCGCGCATCGCCGTGCAGTCGGCCCTTACCGGTCACCTCGTGTTGTCGTCGCTGCACGCCACCGACTCCGCCGCCGCTCTTCACCGTTTCCTCGACATGGGCATCGAGTCGTTCCTGGTGGCATCGTCGGTGTTGGCGGTGGTCAGCCAGCGCCTGGTCCGCAGGATCTGTCAGACCTGCAAGGCGCCCTACGAGCCGAAGGACGAGGAGCTGGCCTTCTACAGCGAGAGCGGCGGCCTCCCCAAGGCGCAGTTCTTCCAGGGGGAGGGGTGCAACTTCTGTGCCGGCACCGGGTACCGGGACCGGATCGGCGTGTTCGAGCTTATGCGCATCACGCCCGAGATCAAGCGGCTCATCGTGGGTTGGGCGACCCAGGAAGAGCTGCAGCGAATGGCGGCGTCGCAAGGAATGCGTACGTTGCGGGACGAGGCGATCCGCCTGATCACCGATGACATCACGACCATCTCCGAGGTCGTCCGATCCATCTACGCGGCCTGAGGCGGGGCACCATGGCCAAGTTCAAATTCAAGGCGATCGCTCCGGACGGATCCACCGTCGAGGGCATCGAGACGGCGGTCACCGGCAGCTTGGCGCGTCGGGCCCTGATCGACCGCAACCTCGCTCCGGTGGACGTGACCGAGAAGAAGAGCCTCCTCCAATTCGAGATCACCAGGGAGAAGGTCCCACGCCGGGAGTTGATGCACTTCTCCCGACAGCTCGCCGTCTTCATGCAGGCCGGGATCCCCGTCCTCGAGGCTCTGGAGGTGCTTTCCCAGGAGGTCGGGAGCAAGACCTTCCAGCGGATCCTGGCGGAGATGGCCGAGGCACTCCGGTCGGGCGAGACGTTCGCCAGCGCCGCCGACGCCCACCCCGAGGCGTTCCCGCCCTACTACCTCGGAATCCTCCGCTCGGCTGAGCTCACCGGGAACCTCGACACCGTCCTCGACCAGCTGGCCGAGTACATCGACCGCGACACCGAAGCCCGCCGCAAGATCACCTCGGCCCTCATCTACCCGGGGATCGTCCTGGTGATGTCCATCGTGGCCGTGGTCGTCATAACCGGCGTGGTGCTGCCCCGGTTCAAGACCTTCTTCAATTCACTGCACGCCAAGCTGCCTCTCCCCACCCGCGCGCTCATCGCCATTGCCGACTTCTTCGTCACCGACTGGTTCTTGTTCGCCGGCCTCGCCGCCCTGATCATCGTCGCGTTCGTCCTCGGCGCCTCCACCCGTCGGGGCCGCGAGGTCCGGGACGTCATCGTCCTGCGCGTTCCCATTCTGGGAGACCTCATCCGCACGGCGATCCTGGAGCGGTTCTGCCGGATCCTGTGTTCGATGGTCGGGGCGGGGGTGCCCCTGCCCGAGGCGCTGCTCGTCACCGGGAACGCCACGACGAACGCAGTGTTCCGGCGGGGCCTGGTGTCAGCGCGCGAGGGCATGCTCAGGGGCGAAGGGCTCGCCGCACCCCTGGCGCAGACCAACCTCTTCCCCATCGCAGCCCGACGCATGTTCCTGGTGGGCGAGAGCACAGGGACCCTCGACCACCAGCTCGACACCGCGGCGCACTACTTCGACCGGGAGCTCGACTACAAGTTGAAGCACTTCACCAGCCTGTTCGAGCCGGCCGTCATCCTGTTCGTCGGGATCATCGTCGGCTTCGTGGCCATTGCCCTCGTCTCGGCCATGTACGGCATCTACCGCCAGGTGCACGTCACATGACGCCCCGACGTCTGTCCGTCGAGCGAACACCTCCTAGGAGGTCTTGAGTATTCGAACACTTCTCCCAACACAAGAGCAGGCCATCGACACAGCACCCGGGGACCGCCGCATCGAGGGGATGCGACAAGCGAGCACTCACGGGACGCGAACTCAGGAAGGGAACAGCATGAGGGAAGATACAGCACAGAACGTCCTGCAGAGGATGGTGGCGAAGAGAGACGAGGGCGGGTTCACCCTGATCGAACTCCTCATCGTCATCATCATCCTGGCCATCCTGGCTGCGATCGTCGTCTTCGCCGTGGGCAGCACGAACAAGAACGCTATTGCGTCATCGTGCAACGCAGACGCCAAGAGCGTGGAGACGGCCCTGGAGGCGTACAAGGCGCAGACCGGCTCGTATCCGACGAACTGGAGCAGCCTCACCAGTGGGCCGGTGACGACGACCATCAACGGTGTCGCCGAGACGATCGGTCCGTGGCTGAAGGAACTGCCGGCCTCGAACAACTACACCATCTCGGCCGACACCAGCGGGAACGTCTCCGTCAACACCAAGGTGTACAACGGGACGAGCAACCCCTGCAATTCCCTGCCGTGAGGCCGATGCATTCGGGGATGTGAGCCCGGTGCCGGGAGACCGTTGGTGCGGTCTCCCGGCACCGGCCGCGTCCCGGCCTGTCGATACCAGAGACAACCATGCACGATCCTCAACCACGAGCCAGGACCGACACACGATGGCTTCTGGCCGTCAGCGCGTTCGCCGTGCTGACCGGCATGGCCTACACCGTGTGGTGGGCGACCCTGGTCCGGCACCGCTCGTTCTACTGGGTCGTCCCCGGGGACATCTGGGGGACGGTCCGAGCGGCGCACTGGATCGGCTGGGGAGGTCTGTCGTTCATCTACAGCTCGAAGACCGGTCTCGTGACCCTGCCCGGCTTCCACGTCCTGCTCGCACCGATCGTCGCCCTGGCTTCGCACCTCGGTCTCTCCGAAAGCGCGCCGGGCATCCTCCCGCCCGTCCCCAAGCCCACGGCTTGGCTGCTCATCGGACCGTTCCTCTTGGCGTGCGGTGCACTGCCGCTGTTCGCCGCAGATGCGCTGGCGCGCCGGCTCGGTGCGTCGCGCTGGGCACGTCGGGCCCTGGCCTTCGGGACCGCCGCCGCCGTGTGGCCGACAATCGCCATGTGGGGCCACGCAGAGGACGTGCTCGCTCTGGGGCTCGCCCTGTACGCCGTGGTGGCCCTGTCGAACCGCCGGCTGGGGGCAGCGGGGTGGCTCCTCGGCGGCGCCGTGGCCATGCAGCTGTATGCCGTGGCACTGATTCCGTTGTTCGTCGCGGTCGTCGGTCGACGCAAGGTCGCTCCCCTGCTGGCGCGTATCGCCATCCTGCCGGGTTTCCTGCTCGTCGCCGTTATCGTGCCCAACTTCGATGCCACCGTGCACGCGTTGTTCGACCAACCCAACTTCCCCACGGTCGACCACGCCACCCCGTGGCTCCTGCTGGCCCCGAAGCTCGGTCACGGCGCGGTGGCAGCCGGGCCCGGGCGTGTCATCGGGCTGCTGATCGCGGTGGTGGTGGGGGCGCTCGGCATGCGGCACCGGTCGGATGCCCGGTACATCGTGTGGCTGGGAGCCGTCGTGCTCGGCCTCCGATGCGTGTTCGAGTCCGTCATGGACCCGTACTACGTCATGCCCGTCATCGTGCTGGCGCTCGTGGTGGCATCGCAACGTTCCGTCATCCGCTTCGCCGGCACGGTCGCCGGAGGTGCCGGCCTGACGGTGTTGACCTACTTCCGGCCGGACATGTGGGCCTACTGGTCGGAGATGACGGGTGTCATGGTGGTGATGCTCGCGCTCGCATGGCCGGGGACACTCCGGCGCTCTGCACGGGAGGGCCCCGACGTCGACGCCTTCGATCAACCCCCGTACGAGGCTCCGTCAACCGTGGCCGTCTCCGCCTGAACCCGGCCTCACCAGAAGGCGCTGCCCCGTACCTACTGCACGAACTCCATGCGGAGGCCTTCACTGTCCCATTCCGGGTCTTCCGGCAAGTGCACCACGCCGCGGGCGATGATCCTGCGGGCCGTCCACAGGCAGGCGGCGGCATCGAGGAGGTGTGCGGTCGAGACGCCTCTGATCTTCTCGCCGATGATCCGTTCCACGCCGGGCATGCGCCCGTCGAGCAATGCCCGGCGCTCGTCGCGGCCCGCCTTCGTGTGTTTGGAGAATCTGACGGGCTTGTCCTCGTTGAGCTGGAAGAAGCTGAGCTCGGGGTGCACCTCGAAGATGGTTCGCTGCCAGTACGGGGCCATCTGTTCGTGTACCTCCACCGTGCGCTTGAGCATGCGCCACCCGATGGCGCCCAGGTGGCCCCCGTTCGCCTCCTTGGCCTCGCTGTAGGAGTTGCACTTCAGGGTGCCCCGCACCGGTGCGGAGAGCACCGCACCGGAGCGAGGCCGACCCAGCAGGGCGCGCGCCTGGCGATCGCACGCACGCCCCCGGGAGTCCGGCTCGTCGAGGAGCCCCACCGGTGAGAACAGCGCCACGACCTGGAACGCCGGCTTGTAGTCGAGTACCTCCAGGAACGTCGGGACGACCCGGGGCTGCTCCGGGGCCATGGTGATCCCCTGGAGCTTGGCCGACGCGATCAACCACCCCTTGGGGCAGGGGACGACGCCGGCCAGGGTCCGATAGGGCAAATGCGACCCCCGCCGCGACCCCGGTCCTGACATCGACATGGACACCACGCTACCCAGCGCGAACACGCCGGCGGCAACCGGGGGCCCGAAGCCGGACGGTCAGTTGTTGGCGTTGTGGACGAGCCAGCTCTTGATGCTCTCGATCTCTCCGCATGTCGCCAGTGACGATGCGGAGCACGTGGATCCGTCCTGGAAGTCGACGATCGCCCAGATGGTGTAGTTCGCCGATGAGCAGCTCGTCGACGAGGTCCCGCAGGCATAGAAGTTGACCTCGCGCGACACCCCCGTATTGGGGGGGAGCAGGTTGTGCGGGACCGTCGAACAGTCCACGTAGACGGGCGGCGCATTCTGCCCGATCTGGATCGGCGTGTTGGACGACAGGCACGAGCCGCCGTTGAAGACGGTGTTGGTATAGCGCACGGTCTGGATTGCGACCTGC
>DATKSK010000065.1 GCA_035531755.1 Acidimicrobiales bacterium
CAGGGCCGCCCGCCCTTCCCGGCGCCGGCTCCGCGAGACGAATGCTCAGACGACGGGCGCCCGCATTCCCAAGCCCACCTGGAGCCCTACGGGGATCCCGTGAACTTCAAGGAGGCGCAAGATGCGGAAGCACCGACTCTACGGCGTTGCCATCGCCGTGCTGCTCGGCACGAGTCTCATCGACCACCGGCCGAGCTCTCCTCATCACGCCGCCGGGACCGACATCCGTCGGACCGGCTTTCGATTGGCGGCGGCGGCCCTGCCGTCGTACGCGCAGAACACGTCAACAGGCCGTGCAGCCCCGGCAACGGGCGGCGAGCCGCCCCGGATCGGCATGTTGCGACCAGCCCGGGCCCACTTCATGACCATGGTGTGGACCTGGGTGGGGTACGTCAACACCCACACACCACCACCACCGCCACCACCGCCACCACCGCACCCGGCAGCGCCCGGTCCTCCGGCCGCCGTCACGCCGGCGACCGCGGCGGCGCCCGCGCCCGCCCGTTCCGCCACCGGCGACGTCTGGGCCGGACTGCGGCAGTGCGAGTCGGGCGGCGACTACGCCGAGAACACCGGCAACGGCTACTACGGCGCCTACCAATTCAGCCTGGCCACGTGGCATGGGCTCGGGCTGCCGGGGCTTCCGTCCCAGGCGTCCCCGGCGGTACAGGACCAGGCGGCCCAGCAGCTCCAGGCCAGGAGCGGCTGGGGACAGTGGCCGAGCTGCTCGCGCCGGCTCCGTCTCACCTGAGCGGCGGCACCGCTCAGAGGCCCACCGGGGCGGCGGCACCGCTCCCCACGACGGCGGGGGTGGGCGGGCACGCACGAGCTCTTCGAGACGCACCGGCCTGCGACCCCCGGGTCCAGGCCGGTGCGTCGGTCCGACCGGGGCAAAGTGCGGGCTCCGACGCCGGGCGGGTATCGTCGAATGCGTGACGGCTGACACTGGGAGCGGTCTCGCCACCACTCCTCGGAAAAACGAGCCGGTCGATCCGCGGCCGGACGATGGCGGCGCAGGTCCGGGCGCCGGAGCGGGCGCGTCCCGTCCGTGGCTGCAGGCGCTGCGGGGCCTCGACGCCGTGACCACCGCCCCCGTCGCCCGCCTGGGCTCGCTGTTCGAGCGGCGGGCGTTCGAGGAAGGGACGTTCGAGGTCGAGGGGCTGCGCCTGTACTACGAGCGCCACGGCGAGGGCCCCCGGGTGCTCGTCTTCCTCCACGGGCTCCTCCTCGACAGCCAGCTGAGCCGGCGCCTGGCGGCGGACCTGGCCACCCGGGGTTTCCAGGTGGTCCTGCTCGACCTGCCGGGGCACGGCAACTCGGACAAGCCCCGGCACGCGTCGGCGCACCGGATGGACTCCTACGCGCACTATGTCGTGGCCCTCCTCGACGAGCTGGGGATCGACGAAGCCGTGGTGGGCGGCGTGTCGCTCGGCGCCAACGTGAGCCTGCAGGTCGCCGTGCAGGCGCCCGAGCGCGTCCGCGGTCTGCTGGTGGAGATGCCCGTCCTGGAGTGGGCGGTCCCGGGCGCGGCCATGGTGTTCCTGCCCATGCTGCTCGGCGTCCACTACGCGGCGCCGCTGGTCCGCCTGGTGGCGGCGATGGCGCGCCGGATGCCGAAGACGAAGGTGGCCGTGCTCGACAGCGTCCTCACGATGCTCACCCTCGAGCCCGAGGAGGCCGCCGCCGTGCTGCACGGCATGCTCGTGGGCCCGATCACCCCCACCTACGAGGAGCGACACGCCATCGCCGTGCCGGCACTCGTCATCGGGCACAAGGTGGACTTCATCCACCCGTTCACCGACGCCGACCACCTCGCCCGCCAGCTACCGAGGGCCAGGCTCCTCGAGGCCCGTTCCATCCTCGAGCTGCGCATCTCGCCGGAGCGGTTGACCGCCGAGATCGCCGACTTCCTCGGCGACGTGTGGAGCGAGCCGGCGAAAGCCCGGCCGTTCGGAGGAGCCGACCGGGCCCACCCCGCCTGATCGTCCGATCAGCGGCGCGGCGCCCAGGCGTCGGGGTCCTCGGTCAGCTTCGCCACCGCGCGGGGAAGCCGCCCGGCCACGACGTCGTCGAGGGTCACCCGCTCGAGCACGTTGCGCATGCTGGCCCGCACCGCCACCCACACGTCCTGGAGGTGGACGGCCGCCCCCTCGTAACGCGCCGCCTCGGGCCGGAGCCCGCGCACCTCGGCCAGCGGGCCGTCGAGCGCCCGCATGACGTCGGCCACCGTGATCTCCTTCGCCGGGCGGGCCAGCCGGTACCCGCCCTCGGAGCCGCGCTGGCTCGAGACGATCCCGGCCCGGCGCAGGTCGATGAGGATCGCCCCCAGGAACCGGGCGGGGAGTCGCTGGGCGTCGGCCAACGCCTCCGCCGTGGTCGGCTCGCCCCGATCGGCCAGGGCCAGGAGGGCCCGCATGCCGTAGTCGACCTTGGCCGGGATATGCACGGACCGGATTCTGCCCGGCCCTGCCGCCCTGCGCCCGTCGACGGGGCCCGGTGTGGGCAGAAAAGCCCTTGCGCCCGCCGTCCCCCGGTCCGATGCTGACGAGTGAGACGACAGGCCCGCGCCAGGCCTTCGGGCCCGGTCCAGGCGGTCACGGAGAAGGAGGCGTGCCCATGCGGGTGGCCGAGAGGCACCGTGAGCCGGCCGAGGCCCATTTCACCGAAGGTGAGCCCGACCTCGAGCCCCCCGAGGAGCTGGCCGTCGTCGAGCGCGACGAGGAGGCGATCCTCGAGGAGGACCTCGACAACGAGGACGTCCTCGAGCAGGACGTCGACGAAGACACGCTCGAGGTCACGCTGGAGGACCTCATCCACGACGGCGACGACGACGAGGACGAGGCCGTCGAGAGCCGGCCCGTGGCCGAGTCGGGCTTCGCCGCGCGGGCACCACGCGTCCGCGCCGGGGACGGGGCGGTGGCGGAGGACGCCGGGGACGGGGCGGTGGCGGAGGACGCCGGTGACGGCGACGACACCCTGGACGGCACCGACGGGGACGACCTCGAGGCGGAGCTCGACGTCGTGCTCCTCGAGCGCCTCGCCCTCGTCGAGCACGGCGAGGATGGCGCCGAGGACGGCGACGCCAGCGACGCGGAGCGCGCCCCGGCGCGGGCGCGTGACGGCTTCGACGGGTCCACCGACGTCGCCCCCTGCGGGATCGACGAGTTCGTCTGTCCGTCGTGCTTCCTGGTGCGCAAACGTGTGCAGCTGGTGGGCGCCGGCGCCCCGGTCTGTCGCGACTGCGCCTGATCCCCGTCGCGCACGCGCCGCGCAGGATGCGTCGGCCGCGCGTCGGCGGCGCGTCCGGCACGAATCCCGAACGAGAGCGGCCGCCCCCGGCGAGCTCTGCAGAAACGGTCCTCGAAGGCCCGTGCTGCTCACCGGGGACGGCCAGGGATGCGTCCTAGGTGGGCGGCACTCCAGACGCACCCCAGGGACTCGGTCGGTTTCCCGGCGTCATCCCCACGGCCAGCATGGTCCGGACGGCGCAGGACCGGCAGGGTCCAAAGTCCCGAGACGGGCGCCGGCATGCCCCTGTCGACTACAACGTGGCGCATGGACGCCACCCGCACCCGTGAGGTCACCGACGCGCCGCGACGGCGGCGCACGATCGCGGTGACAGGCTCGGGGTCCGGGATCGGCGCGGCGGTCTACGGCCGCTTCGAGCGAAGCGGTGCCCGGGTGATCGGGGTGGACCTGCGCGACGCCGAGGTCATCGCCGACCTCTCGCATCCGGAGGGACGGGCGCAGGCGGTGGAGGGCGTGACCGAACGCTGCGGCGCGCGCCTCGACGGGGTCGTCGTGTGCGCCGGGCTGGGACCGCAGGTCGACCCCACCGAACTGATCGCCGCGGTGAATTTCTTCGGCGCCGTCGGCGTGCTCGACGGGCTCCTCCCCGCCCTCGCCGAGGGGGAAGCCCCGGCGGCCGTGGCCATGGCGTCGAACTCGGCCGGGCTCACGCCGCCCGCCCCCGAGCTCCTCGGTCGTCTGCTCGAGGGCGACGAGGACGGGGCGCTGGCCGCGGCCGCGGCGCTCGACGGGCCGACCGTCTACGGGACGAGCAAGCTCGCCCTCACGCGTGCGGTACGTCGCCGGGCCCAGGCCTGGGCGGAGGCCGGGGTGCGGCTCAACGCCGTGGCCCCCGGGCCGGTCGACACACCCCTCCTCGCCGGCGGCCTGGCAGACCCCGTGCTCGGCCCCCTGATCGAGGCCCTGCCCGTCCCGATGGGCCGGCGGGGCACCCCGGCCGAGATCGCCGCCGCCGTGGGCTTTCTCCTCGACCCCGCCAACGGGTTCATCCACGGCTCGGTGCTCTTCGTCGACGGCGGGAGCGACGCGCTGCTGCGCCCCGACGCGCTCTGACGGGCGCCTGACGTCGTCGTTCAGCCGTCGTCCGTCAGCCGTCGTCCTCCCCCGGCCGGGCCCGGTCGCGCTTGCGGGCCGAGCGCCGCCGCTTGTCGGCGAGGCGTCGCGCCCGGGCCGCCGCCGACGGCGCGGTGGGTACCCGTCGTCGCTCCACCCGCAACGCGTCGACCAGGCGCTGCGCCAGGCGTTCGAGGGCCAGCTCGCGATTGCGGGCCTGGGAGCGCTCGTCCCCGGCGGCGGCCCGGACCGTCGGCCCCAGGCGCTCGAGCAGCCGGGCCCGCTGGCGGGGCCCGAGTGACCTCGAGGCGGCGACGTCGAACGTCACCTCGGCGCGCGTGCTGGCCTTGTTGGCGTGCTGTCCCCCGGGCCCGCCGCTCGTCGAGAATCGCCATATGAGCTCGTCGAGGGGGATGGCGAGGCTCCGCGTGACCCGCAGGGACGCGCCAGACGCCGTCCCGTCGAGCGCCGCACCGTGGGGTGCCGTCCCGTCGGCGCGGTCTGCGCCATCGGCGCGGTCGGCGGTCACGGCCCTGCCGGGGTTCGAAAGGCGACGCTCAGGGCGCCGGCTGGGCGATGACGGGGTTCTCGAGCGTGCCGACGCCGTCGACGGTGATACGGACCGTGTCGCCGGGCACGAGCCACTTCGGCGGGTCGAAGCCCATGCCGACGCCCGCGGGGGTGCCCGTCGAGAGGATATCGCCGGGTTCGAGCGTGAACACCGAGGAGAGGTACTCGACCTGCTCCCAGCACGAGAAGATCATGTCGCCGGTGGACGAGTCCTGCCGCAGCTCGTCGTTGACCCACGTCCGGAGGCGCAGGCCCTGCGGGTCGCCGACCTCGTCCGTGGTGACGATCCACGGGCCGGTCGGACCGTGGGTGTCGAACGATTTCCCCAGCGTCCACGTCGGGGTGCGCCACTGCCAGTCGCGCACGGTCACGTCGTTCAGGACGGTGAACCCGGCGATCACGTCGGCGGCTGCGTCCCTGGAGACACGATGGCAGCGGCGGCCCACGACCATGGCGAGTTCGCCCTCGTAGTCGACCTGGGGAGAGACGGTCGGGATCTCGATCGGCTCGTCGGGCCCGATCACGCACGTGCGCTGCTTGTTGAACCAGACCTGGTACTGCGGGGTCTGCGCCCCCGTCTCGGCCACGTGCGCCGCGTAGTTCAGGCCGATGCCGAGCACCTTGGCCGGCCGGGGGACCGGGGGGCGCAGCCGCACCGCGCCCATCCCGAGCCGGCGCGCCCGTGACCGGAGCGCGTCGTCGGCGCGCTCCATCGCCCCGGGCCCGGCGACGAGCAGCTCGCTCATGTCCCCGGGGAGGGCCACGGCCGGGTCGGTGAGGTCGACCACCTCGTCGCCCACCACCACGCCCGTCCGGACGACGGACGGGGAGCTCGGTTCGACGAAGCTCGCCAGGCGCATGGCGCCACCGTAGCGACAACCCTGGTAAGAGAACAGGGGTTCCCCACGGGCCGACCCGGCCGGACGGAGGAGATGCGATGCCAGCAAGCCTCGGGGGCAAGGTGGCCCTCGTGACCGGTTCTTCGAGCGGCATCGGGGCGGCGACGGCCCGGGCGTTCGCGGCCGAGGGCGCCGCCGTGGTGGTCAATTCCTCGACGTCGGTCGACGCGGGACGGGCGCTGGCGGCCGAGCTCCCCGGCGCCACCTACGTCCAGGCCGACGTGGCCGACCTGGAGCAGGCCCGCGCCCTCGTCGACCGGGTCGTCGCCGACCACGGCCGCCTGGACGTCCTCGTCAACAACGCCGGCACGACCCAGGTCATCGCGCACCCCGACCTCGACGCCGCCACGCCCGAGGTGTGGCGGCGGATCTTCGACGTCAACGTGATCGGCACATGGCAGGTCACCGTGGCCGCCGTCCCCCACCTGCGCGCCACGGGCGACGGCACCGTCGTCAACGTGTCGTCGGTGGCCGGGCACACCACCCGGGGAAGCTCGATCCCCTACGCCACCTCGAAGGCGGCCGTCAGCCACATGACCGAGCTGCTCGCCAACGTCCTCGGGCCCGACATCCGGGTCAACGCCGTGGCGCCGGGCCTCGTCGACACACCCTGGACCGCCGACTGGGACCTGGTGCGCGAGTTCGTCCGGGCCCACGCCCCCCTGCAGCGGTCGGCCACGCCCGAGGACGTCGCCCACGTCATCCTGGGGCTCGTCACCGCCCGCTACGTCACCGGCGAGATCGTCATGGTGGACGGCGGGCTGCACCTGCGCTGAGCCTGGCCGCGCGGACTGCACCCGCACCGGGGCCGGCCCTGGCCGTCGCCGGCGCCCGCGGCCCGTCGAGCGGGCCGATGCCGGCGGCGCCGGC
Source organism: Acidimicrobiales bacterium (assembly GCA_035531755.1). NCBI lineage: Bacteria > Bacillati > Actinomycetota > Acidimicrobiia > Acidimicrobiales > Acidimicrobiales bacterium. The sequence goes on from DATKSK010000065.1 coordinate 6,702, forward strand.
CCGGGTGGCCGGGCGACGGTGGCCTTGCCATGATGGCCCCGTGCCCTCCTACCGGCAGCCCACGTCCGCCGACAAGGCCTTCAACGGCCTCGTGGCCGCGGCCACCCGGCTCGGCCTGAGCATCTGGGGCTCACGTGTGCTGCGCGTCCGGGGCCGCACCTCGGGCCAGTGGCGCAGCACACCGGTGAACCTGCTCACCCTCGACGGACGGCGCTACCTGGTGGCACCGCGCGGCGAGACGCAGTGGGTGCGCAACCTGCGCACGGCGCGCTCGGGCGAGCTGGTGGTGGGCCGGCGCGTCGAGGCCTTCAACGCCGAGGAGCTCCCCGGGGTGGACGACGAGAAGGTCGCCGTCCTGTGCGCCTATCTCCGGCGCTGGAAATTCGAGGTGGGCAGGTTCTTCGACGGCGTATCGGCCGACTCGCCCGACGACGAGCTGCGGCGGATCGCTCCCGAGCACCCCGTCTTCCGGGTCGACTCCCCGGCCGCGCACACGGCCGGTTGAGAGCCTCCGTGGACTTCGACATCTGGTTGCCCACCGCCAACCCGTTCGCCACCCCCGAGCTCCTGGCGGCGGTGGCGGCCGAGTCCGAGGCACGCGGTGTGGGCTGCATCTGGGTGGGCGAGCACGTCGTCACGTTCGAGCAGTACGAGTCGAGCTATCCGTACGCCGACGACGGGCGGGTGCCGCTGCCACCGGGCACGGGGCTGCTCGAGCCCTTCACCACCCTGGCGTTCCTGGCCGGCCTGACCACGACCGTGCGTCTCGGGACGGCCATGTGCCTGCTCCCGCAGCGCAACCCGGTGTACACGGCCAAGGAGGTGGCGACCGTGGACTGGCTGTCGGGGGGCCGCGTGGACCTCGGGGTGGGCGTGGGCTGGCTGCGCGAGGAGTTCGACGCGGTGGCCGCGCCGTGGGCGGCGCGCGGCGCCCGTTGCGACGAATACCTCGACGTCCTGCGCGCGCTGTGGTGCGACGACCCGTCGTCGTTCTCCGGGGAGTACTACACGCTCCCCCCGTCCAACCTCCATCCGAAGCCGCTCCAGGATCCCCACCCACCCATCCATATCGGGGGCGAGAGCGAGGCCGCGCTGCGCCGGACGGCGCGCGCCGCGCAAGGGTGGCACACCTTCAACCGCGCGCCGGGCGACCTGCCACCCGCCCTGGCGCGACTCGATGCCCACCTCGACGAGCAGGGTCGGCGTCGCGCCGAGGTGCGCGTCACGGTGTGCCCGTACTTCAAGCCGCTCGACCCCGCCATCACCGAGCAGTACGCGCAGGCCGGTGCCGACGCCGTGTCGGCACTGCTCTTCGCGATGTCGGCCGACGACGTCCCGGTGGCCTTCGACGCGCTCGACCCCTGCCTCGAACGGGCCCGGGCCTGCTGAGACAGGACCGCCCCCCCGTCGGCGGGCCCGCCCGGCACGCGGCGCGGGCGCCCGGCCCCGGGGCGTCGCCACGCGGCGGCTACGGGGGCCCCGACCGGTCGGACCGGCTCGGCAGGAACGCCAGCACCAGGGCGGCGGCCACGGTGACCACCACCGCCCCGACCACCATGGCGAGGTCCATGCCGTTCACGAAGGCCCGCCGGGCGAGCCCTGCCAGCGCGGCGCCCTGGGCCCCGCCGACCCGCTGCGCCACGGCCAGCGCACCGCCGAGCGAACTGTCGATGAGGCGCAGGGCCGGGGCCGGCACCGCCTGGTGCGCCAGGACGGGGTCGAGCCGCCCCTGGTAGCGAGAAGCGAGGAGGCTCCCGAGCACCCCGACCCCGAGTGCGCCGCCCAGCTGGAGGGCGGTGCCGTTGGTGGCCGAGCCCATACCGGTCTTCTCGCGGGGCACCGAGCCCATGACCGACTCCGTGGAAGGGGCGAACGCCAGCCCCGTGCCGATCCCGAGCAGGAGCAGGGCCGGCAGCGCCGCGCCGTAGCTGCCGGCCGTCGTGGTCCGCGACAGCAGGCCCATGCCGACGGCGATCGTCGCCATGCCCGACGCCACGATCGCCTTGGTACCCACCCCGCGCACCAGGAGGCTCGACAGGGGCGCCACGACCAGGATGACGAGGGCGACGGGCCCCACCCGCAGCCCGGCGGCGAAGGGGCTGTAGCCGAGGCTGAACTGCAGGTACTGCGTGAGGAGGAACAGCGCTCCCATCAGGGCGAACATGACGAACGACATCGAACCGATGGCGGCGCTGAACCGGCGGGACCGGAAGAACGACAGGTCGAGCATGGGGTGGGTCGAGCGCCGCTCCCACAACACGAAGGACGTCAGCACGACGACGGCCAGCGCCAGGGCACCGAGGACCCGCGGGGACGACCAGGTCTGGTTGGGCGCCTCGATGATCCCCCACAGCAGCAGACCCGTGCCCACCGTGGACAGCACGCCGCCGACGGGGTCGGGTCGCTTGGCGGTGGCGTCCTTCGACTCGGGCACGAGCCAGAACGCCGCCACCGCCCCCGCCAGGGCGATCGGGACGTTGATGAGGAACACCGACCCCCACCAGAAGTGGGCGAGCAGCCAGCCGCCGGCGATCGGGCCGACGGCGATGCCGATCCCCGTCGTCCCCGACCAGATGCCGATGGCGCGGGCCCGGTCACGCTCCTGCGTGAAGACGTTGGTGAGGATCGACAGGGTCGACGGCATGATGGCGGCACCGCCGACGCCCATGAGGGCGCGCGACGCGATGAGCCAGTGGGGTGACCCGGAGAACGCCGACAGGGCGGAGCCCGTGGCGAACACCACCAAACCGGCCATGAACACCCGCTTGCGCCCGACGTGGTCACCGACGCTGCCGAGGACGAGCATCAGGCCGGCGAAGAGCACGGCATACGAGTCGACGATCCACTGCAGGTCGCTCGACGAGGCGTGGAAGTCGCGCACGATCGACGGCAAGGCGACGTTCAGGATGGTGTTGTCGAGGCTGACGATGAGCAGACTGGTGCACAACACCACCAGCACCCACCAGCGCCGGCCTTCCGCCCGACGCGACCGCTGCGCAGCCCGGGATCGCCCCCCCTCCCCGCGATTGCCTGCACCCTGGGCCCGCCCTGCACCCGGAGAGGGGACGGCCCGAGGACTCCCTCGCAGCCGTCGAGCGTCGGGCACGGTGGTCGCCATGGGCGTTCCTAACGGTCGCGGCCGGTTGCCGAAGGCCCCCGACCGTGGCTCGTGGCGGGCCTCCGCCCCCCATCTTCGATGACCACGCAGCACCCCCACCAGGGCCGTTGGACCCCTGGGCATCCGGGGTGCAGGAGTCACAGAGGTGTAGTTTCATGGTCACCGGCGGTGGCGACGAGACGGGGAGCTGACATGCAGGACCTGGGTGACGGACCACGCGTCGGGCCCCGACGGCTCTCCGCCGTCCGGGACGAGCGGGGCGCCCCCGCCCCGAGCCTCGACGATGCGCCCGTCGTCCCCGCGCACCGGTTGCTCGAGGTGGCCAGCGCGCTCTCCGACGGCGCCACCCGGCTCCACGAGCGGTTGCGCCATCTCGAACCCGAAGAACGCGAGGCCGTCATCGACCTCGTCGCCGACCAGGTCACCGAGATCGTGACACTGTGGTCGGACATGGTGCGCGGCGTGGTGTCCGCCGGCGGCGGCGCCGGCAACCGTGGCACCGTCAACGATGACGACGAGCGGTCCGCGCCAGGGCGGCCCACGTTCATGGGCTCGCACCGGTCGGACCGAACGGTCGACGACCATCCCGCCCGGATCCCCGCGTACGAGGGCGACGGCGCGCCGCAACCCGTGCGGGCACCGTCACCCTCACCCTCACCCTCACCGGCGGCGGTGCTGCGACGCGAGTCCGCCGAGGCGCCCCGGGACTCCGAGCGGCTCACGCGCGACGAGCTCACAGGCGTCTTCAACCGCCAGGCCGGCTTCGCGGCCCTGGACCGGGAGATCGAGCGTTGCCGCCGCGGCGGGGAACGCTTCGTCCTGGGCTTCCTGAACGTCGACAGCCTCACGGCCGTCAACGACACCCGCGGCCCGCGCGCCGGCGACGAACTGCTGCGCAAGGTGACCGCCGCGCTGCGGGCGACACTGCGCTCCTACGACGTGATCAGCCGGCTCGGTGGCGACGAGTTCCTCTTCTCGCTGCCCGGCGCCGACATGGCCACGGCCGAGCTGCGCTTCAAGGAGTTCGCCGTCATCCTGGCCGAAGAGGCGCCCGGCTCTTCGGCCAGTGTCGGCTTCGCCGAGCTCCACCAGCACGACACGCTCGACGACCTCGTCGCCGGAGCGGAGACGGCCATGCTGAAGAGCCGGCGGCACCGCCGGCGCGGCCGCGGCTAGCGCGACCTCCCGCGCACCGCCGCCCGCCCACGACGCCTCGAATCGCGCCATGACCGACGCCACCACGCCTCGATCGAACGCCGATGTGTCGGTACGGCTCGACGGTGGCACCGCCGTCGTCACCTTGCATCGGCCGCCGCACAATCTTCTCACCGAACCGGTGTTGCGCGCCCTCGCCGACGCCATCACGGCGCTGCGTGGCGTGGCCCGCTCGGCGGTGATCTGCTCCGAGGGCCGTTCGTTCTGCGCCGGTGCCGACTTCCGGTCCGGAGAGGCCCCCGATCCCACCGAAGGAGGAGCGTTCGAGACCCGGACCGCGGCGTTCTACGACCAGGCGGCGCGGATCTTCGAGTCCCCCGTGCCGCTCGTGGCGGCCGTCCAGGGAGCCGCTATCGGCGCGGGATTCGGGCTGGCGTTGGCCTGCGACATGTGCGTCGTGGGCGACCGGGGATGGTTCCAGGCGAGCTTCGTCCGGCTCGGCATCCATCCGGGCTTCGCGCTGAGCACCACACTGCCTCGCGTCGTCGGCCCCGGGCGCGCCGCCGATCTGTTCCTCACCGGGCGTCGCGTGGACGCCCCCGAGGCGGAACGCATCGGCATCGCGCAACGCGTCGTGCCCGCCGGGGAGGAGATCGGCGCCGCGCTCGAGACGGCGACGAGCATCGCCGCAGGCGCGCCCCTGGCGGTGTCGTCGACCCGGGCCACGTTGCGCCGGGGCCTGGCGGGCGCAGCGCGCGCCGCCATGCGCCACGAGCTCGCCGAGCAGACGGCGCTGGCCGGGACCGCCGATGCCGTCGAAGGCGTGAACGCCATGCTCCAGGGCCGCGAACCTCGGTTCGAAGGACGCTGACGCCTCGGTTCGAAGGGGCGCCCCTTCCCTGGAGGGGCCGCACGCCCCGCAGCGGCGCCCGTGCCGACTACGGACCGGTGAACGAGGGCATCACCCTGGTGGCGAACTCCTCCACCCGGGCGCGCCCCTCCCCCGGCCATCCGCACACCAGATAGCGGACGCCGACGTCCTGCATGGCGACAATCGCGCCGCGCACCTCGTCCCACGGCTCGGAAAGCGAGAGCGACGACGCCCGCAGGATGGCTCCGGGGTCGCGCCCGGCGTCCTCGGCCAGGTGGTCGAGCTCGCTCGACAGGGCCCGCATCTGCTCGGGGCTGCCGTAGGTGTGCCACACGTCCGCCCGGCGCGCCGCCAACGGCAGGGTGCGACGGCGTCCCGATCCCCCGATCCAGATCGGCGGGTGGGGTTGCTGCACCGGCACCGGGCGCATCTGGGCGTCTTCGAGGCTGAACACCTTCCCGCGGTAGGAGACCACGTCACCGCTGAACAGCCGCGTCATGATCTCGAGCTCGTCCTCGAGCCGGTCGAAACGACTCCCGGTGGGGGGGAACTCGATGCCGAGCTGGCGGTGCTCGGCCTCGAACCACGCCGCCCCGAGGGCGAGCTCCAGCCGGCCCCGGCTGGCGTGGTCCACGGTCACCGCCTGGGCGGCGAGGACGGAGGGGTGCCGGTAGGTGACGCCCGTCACGAGCAGGCCCAGGCGGATGCGGCTGGTGGCCGTGGCCAGGGCGGCCAACGTCGTCATGCCCTCGAAGCAATTGCCGGGGCCCTCGCCGTACATCGGGACGAAGTGGTCGAAGCCCCACGCGCCGTCGAAGCCGAGTGCCTCCCCGAACTGCACCCGCTCGACGATGTCCCCGAACTCCGCCCGCTGCTGTGCCACGTCGATCCCGAATCGCATGGGTCGACCATACCGGCCGGCGGCGCCGCCGGTCCGGGCCCGCCGACGGCCGTGGTTACAGGGACGCGGGCCCCGGGTCGGCGTCGCCGCCCGCACCCCGCGCGTACTGCGGGTTGGCGACGGAGAGCTTGTCGGCGACCGTCGCCCGCACCACGGCGCGCACCTCCGCCGACCGACCGTCGAGGGCGCCGGACCGGATGGCCGCGGCCAGCTCGGCCTCGCTGCGCACGCCCAGGGTGGCCAGGCGGGCGGCGTGGGCGGCAGCGTGCGTGGGGCCCAGTGCGAGCTCCCGGGCCGCCATGCCCACGACGTTGCCCGCCACCCGGACGTGGAAGCGCACCCGACCCTCCGTGGCCGGGACGACTTCGGACTCCAGGAACTCCCGCACGGCGTCGAGCAGCTCGGCCGCCGACGGCACGTCGTGCGGCGGCCATCCTCCCGATATGCGCGCCCCGTGCGCGGCGCCGGGCCGCCCACCCACGGGTGAGGGGGGATCGGGGAGCCCAGCACCGCCGGTCACGGCAGCAGCTCCAGCACGTCCCACTCCACCTCGCACACCCGCCTGCCGATGGCGGCGAGCTCGACGGAACGGACCGCACCCGTCGTGTGGGTCAACGCCTGCACGATGCAGATGACCCCCCACCGAACGGTGCCGAGCATCTGCCACCAGCGCAGGGCGTCGGGGTCCACGCTGCCCCCACCGGCCTCCTGGTACGCCCCGACGAGCTGGTCGGTGGTGCCGAAGCCGCCCACCGGGAGCGCCGCACCGAACCGCCAGGCCTTGACGCACAGCCACCCGAGGTCCTCGAGCGGATCGCCCACGTGGGCGAGCTCCCAGTCGAGGACGGCCCGGATCCCCTCGGGCCCGATGATGAGGTTCCCGTTGCGGAAGTCACCGTGCACCACCGACTCCGCCGATGGCGGCGGGCGCGTCTCGGCGAGCCACCGGAGCCCGAGCTCGAACGCCGGATGCGGCTGCCCCAGATGGTCGAGCAGGCCGCGCAGCTGCTCGAGCGGGTCGCCGCCGGCCAGCCCGGGCACCTCGGCCGGTGCCATGCGATGGATCGCGGCCAGCACCCGGCCGCAGTGCTCGGCCAGGACGGGGCGGATGCCCGCCAGCCGCTCGTCACGCAGGATCCGACGCGGGATCGTCTCGCCCTCCACGAACTCCATGACCATGAACGCGGCGCCGAGCCCGTGAGATGCGGCGGAGGCGCCGAGACCGTGAGGCCCGGCCGTCTCACCCCCGGCCGTCTCACCCCCGGCCGCCACCACGCGCGGCACGGGGACACCGACGCGCGCCGCCGCCGCCAGGAGCGACGCCTCGAGGCGCAGTCCCGACCCCGGTGCACCGGGCGGGTCGCGGCGCAGGACGAGACGCTGCCCTGTGCCGTCGCGCCGGCGCGCCGTGAAACTCCACGTCTCACGCGACGCCCCCCCGGGCAACCGGGCCAGGTCCTCGACGCTGACCACCTCCCCGATGGCGCGCCCGACGACCGCCTGCAGCCCCTCGACCAGATCGGCACCGACCATGCCGGGAGACTACCGACCACCCCACGACCTCGCCGGTAGGGTTCGGGGCATCGGCGTCCGCCTCGAACCCCACGACGAGTACATGCACGAGCTGGGCCCGGAGCCCAACTTCAACGAATCCATGTACTTCAACGTCTACGACCCGGCCGCCCGTCTCGGCGGCTTCTTCCGGTTGGGGAACCGGGCCAACGAGGGGGCCGGGGAGATGACGATGTGCCTCTTCCTGCCCGACGGCCGCGTCGCCTTCATGTTCCGCCGCCCCCGCATCACCACCAACGACGCCTTCGACGCCGCCGGCATGCGCTTCGAGGTCGTCGAGCCGTTCGAGGAATTGCGCGTCGGCTACCGGGGACCCGCCGTCCTGCTGGACGACCCCCTGCAGATGGCCGACCCGCGCCGGGCGTTCGCGGACAACCCCCATGCCGGCTGCGCCGTCGAGCTCGTCTACCGAGGGTGCTCCGCCATGGTGGGCGGGGAGCCCGACCAGCCGGTCGAGCGCCCGGGCGAGGAGTTCGCGCGCGGCCACTACGAACAGCTCGTGGCGGCACGGGGCACGGTCCACGTCGGCGACGACCGGTGGGACGTGCACGGCTACGGCCTGCGAGACCACAGCTGGGGGCCACGGTACTGGCAGGCCCCGTGGTACTACCGCTGGCTCACCGGCAACGTCGGGGACGACTTCGGGTTCATGGGCTCGCGCATCGCCCGGCGCGACGGCCCGGGGAGGCGCGGCGGCTTCGTGTGGGACGGGCACGAGCTGCACCTCTGCCACGACTTCCGAATCCGCTCCACCTGGGAGGGAGCGCAGCGGTACCACCACGGCATCGAGGCGCAGCTCGTCACCGGCGCACGGACATGGACCGTGCGCGGTTCGGTGCAGCGCCTCATCCCGTTGCGGAACCGGCGCCGCGACCCCGAGGGCAACGAGCTCACCACCCGCATCTCGGAGGGGCTCACGACCTGGACGCTCGACGACGGGCGCGTGGGCTACGGCCTGTCTGAGTACCTGGACCAGATGGTGGACGGGGAGCCGGTCGGCCTGGACGAGTGACGCCCGGTGCGCCCGGTGCGCCCGGTGCGCCCGGGGCAAGATGGCCGGGCATGGACCGGGCCACGATCGATGTGTACGACGCGCGCGGTGCGGCCTGGGCGGCCCGCCGCCGCCCTGTGCGCCGCGCCGATGCCCGGGCCTTCGCCCGCCAGGTGACCGGCGGAGCCCTGCGTGTCGACCTCGGCTGCGGGGCGGGGCGTTACACCGCTGACCTCGGCCTGCCCGTCGTCGGCCTCGACGCCGCCCGGGGCATGCTGGAGCTGTGCCGGCGGGCGGCACCCGCCGCCGCCCTGGTGCAGGCCGATCTCGAGGCGCTCCCGTTCGGTCGCGGCACGCTGCACGGGGGGTGGGCGAACATGAGCTACCTCCACCTCCCGAGCGCCCGGCTCCCGGCGGCGCTCGCCCACCTGCACGGCGCGCTGGTGACCGACGCCCCGCTCGACCTCCAGGTCCTGGCCGGCGACTACGAGGGGGACGCGCTGCCCGACGACGACGTGGGTGGGCGGTTCTTCGCGGCGTGGACGCCCGAGCGCCTCCTCGACGTCCTCGTGGGCGCCGGCTTCGCCGTCGAGAACGTGCAGCTCGACGGCGACGTGGTGCGGGGCCGCGCCCGGCGCGCCCGCTCGCTGCCCGACACCGTCGGCCCGGGGATGGGCCTGCTCGTCGTGGGCCTCAACCCGAGCCGGTACGCCGCGGACGCCGGCGTCGGCTATGCGCGGCCGGGCAATCGGTTCTGGCCCGCGGCCCTGGCGGCCGGGGTCGTCACCCGCGACCGCGACGCGTTCCACGCGCTGCGCGTCCACGGGGTCGGGATGACCGATCTGGTCAAACGGGCCACCCCGGGCGCCTCGGTGCTGGGCGCGGTCGAGTACCGGGCGGGCATGGCACGCGTCGAGCGGTTGGTGCGGTGGTTGGAGCCGGATGCCGTGTGTTTCGTGGGCCTGTCGGGGTGGCGGGTCGCGGTCGACCCCGGCGCCACGACAGGCCCCCAACCCGAGGGCATCGGCGGGCGTCCGGCATACGTGATGCCGTCGACCAGCGGGGCCAACGCGCACGCCCGCCTCGACGCTCTCACCGAGCACCTCCGGGCGGCCGCCGAGCGCGGCGGGCGACGACGGGCACCGTGACGATCCGTGCGCGTCACCCACGCTCCGTCGGTGTGGGCTCCCCGTGCGGTTCCCGGAACCCGTCGTCGGTGCCGTTGCATTTGCCCGTCCGGCGACGGTGACCGCTGCGACACGAGCGGTACCGACGCACGCGCCACGCGCGCGAGGTTCGGCGACCACGGTCCGCCAAGTCGTTCGACCGGTCCGATAGCCTCGCTTTCCGTGGTACCCGGCCACGACACCGACGTCAGCGCACCACCACGAGCCACTGGTGTCGACGCTGCCGCCGTGGCGCGCGCCGGCTGCGTGGCGCCGAGGGCGCCGTCGACGCGCGCCGGAACGGCACACTCCGTCACCGGCCCCGGCTCGTGTGACGACGAGGCCTCCGCATCCGTCTACGCGCAGCACTACGACCCCGCGTTCGGCCGTCGCTTCGCAGAGCGCGCCCTCGACGCCCTCGTCGTCGTCCGCGGTGCGCGGGTGCTCGACGTCGCCTGCAGCACGGGGATCTTCGCGCGGCTCGCCGCCCATGTCGTCGGCCACACCGGCAGGGTGGTGGGCATCGACCCCTCGCCCGCGGCCATCGAGGCGGCCCGGCGCATCGACATCACCAGCATCGTCGAATGGCAGACGTGGGAGGACGCCCGGCTGGCGTTCCCCGACGCGGCCTTCGACGTCGTCGCCTGCCAGCACGCGCTCCACCGGTTCGCCGACCCGGTCGCCGCGCTCGAGGACATGCGGCGCGTCCTCGCCCCCGGCGGTCGCCTCGGCATCACGACATGGGGCCCGATCGAGGAGAACCCTGCCTTCGCGGCCCAGCTCGACGCCACCATCAAGGCCGGGCTCGACCAATCGGGCGTGGTCGAGATGCTCCTCGACGCGTTCGCCTATCACCGCATCGAGGACCTCCGGGACCTGACGCGAGCGGCCGGGTTCACCGACGTGTCGGTGCGCACCGTCAGGATGCTCACGGCGTTGCCCCGCGTGGCGCAGTGGGTGCGCGTCTACCCGTCGCTGCCACCACTGTCGCGAGCCTGGCGGGACTGCACCCAGCAGGCCCGCATCCAGTTCCTGTCCCGGGCGACGGAGCTGCTGCGCCCGTTCGAGCACGACGGCGTGCTGCGCGTCCAGGCCTCGTCGCGCCTCGTCGTGGCCCGCGCGCCGTTCCGCTGAGGAATCCCAGGCGCTCCGTGGTGCGACGGCACCCCGTGGGTGGGGCGTAGTCTGAGCGTGTGCCGGACGACACGGGTCAGACCCGAAACGGCGACGCCGGGCCCGCCCGACCCGGCGCGGCACCTGGCCTCCCGACGAGCCCGGTGCCGCCGCCGTGGGCCGCCCCTGCCTCCCTCCCCCTGACGGGGTTCCCCGAGCCGGGCGGCCCGCCCGCGGCCGCCGGACCGACCCCGCCCCCACCCCCCGGCTACGCGTCGCCGGGGGTGCCCCCCGCGCCGCTCGACCCGCCCGATCACGACCCTGCCGCCGGCACGGGCCCGGACCCCGCCCCGCTCGAGCCGTGGGCGGAGGGGGCCGACCTCGGCGACGACTTCGGTCGCTCGCTGGTCCCGGGCCGACGGCGCAGGACCCTGGTGACCGTCGTCGCCGTGGCGCTCGTGGTGGCGCTCCTCGTGGGCGGCGGCGTGGCCTTCCTCATCACGTCGGGCCCCGGGCCCATCCCCCTCGTCTCCCCCGCGGCCCGGAGCCTGCTGCACTCCTCGCTGCGGGCGGCAGAGCGCAAGGGCAGCTTCCACTACGTGTCGCGCTTCACGTCGCAGGGCGCCACGCAGACGACCGTCGGCGACGCCGGGAGGTCGTCGGGCCGACAGGTCATCACCATCGGCCCCCACACCTTCACGGTCCTCGTGGTCGGCTCGGCGTGCTACTTCCGAGGTGATGCCCGGGAGCTGGTCGACCAGCTCGGCCTGCCCACGGCGACGGCGACCGCCCAGGACGGCCAGTGGATCTTCCTCTCCCCCGGGGACGCCCCCTACCAGTCGGTGTACGCGGCGGTGACCGCCCACTCCGCCCTGGCCGACAACATCGCCTTCGTGCCACACCGCCCACTGGACCCCACGACGCTGTCGGGACGCCGTGTCCTCGGGATCGCCGGGCCGATGACCAACGTCTCGGTCAACGGGCAGACCCAGAAGGCGAAGGGCTCCGCCACCTTCTACGTCGCCGCCTCCGACCACGTGCCGGTGCGGTACTCGGAGCAGGGCAAGATCGACAACCAGCAGAGTGCCTTCACCATGACCTTCAGCAAATGGGGCGAGCCGGTCACGGTGACCGCGCCCCAAGGAGCCGTCAGCTTCGCGTCCTTGGGAAGTACCGGACCGGGGCCCTCGGTCACGAGCCCGCAGGGGCCGCCCACCCTCGTCTCCTACCCGGCGTGAGCCGGGCGCGGCGCGCCGCGCCGGGCCACCCGGGACGGCTGTAGCGCCCCGGCGGATCAGCTGGTGCGGCGGTAGCGCCACACCGCCAAGGGCGCCAGCACCAGCAGAAGCCCCGCGCACCACGCCAGGGCCTCGACGACGTGGCCCGAGGTACTGCCGACGCCGGCCGCGGGGCCGACCATGAGCGCCCGCATGGCGTTGATCACCACCCCGACGGGCTGATGGTTGGCGAAGGCACGCAACCAGCCCGGAAGCTGCCTGGCGGGCACGAACGCCGGTGACGCGAAGATCAACGGGAAGAGGATCGGGAACGCCATCACCTGCGCGGTCTCGCTGTTCGACGCCATGAGCCCGACGAAGGCGAACCCCCACAGCAACGCGTAGGAGAACAAGAGGACCAGCGCCACGCTGGCGAGGAACCCGAGCGCTCCGTTCGGGAAGTCGAAGCCCACCGCGGCACCCACGCCGGTCATGAGCACGACGACGAAGACGTTGCGCACCAGGTCGGCCGTGGTCCGGCCGGCGAGAACGGCGGAGCGGGCCATGGGAAGGGCCCGGAACCGCTCGATCAGGCCCTCGTGCAGGTCCTCGGCGAGCCCGACGGCCGCACCGATCCCACCGAAGGCCACGCTCTGCACGAAGATGCCGGCCATCAGGTAGTCGATGTAGCTCAGGTGGTTCCCGGGGTTGATCGCCCCGCCGAACACGTAGCGGAACAGGAGCACGAACATGATCGGCTGCAGCGTGGAGAAGAACAGCGCCTCGGGTGTCCGGGTGTAGGAGATCAGGTTGCGCTTGGTGATGGTCAGGGTGTCGGCGATCACCCAGTGCACCCGCGACGCCGCCGTCGGCTTGGCCGCCGGCCCGGGCGGTCCACCCGTGCCCGGGCCGATCACCGTGGTCGTCATCGTCCACCTCCGTCGCCGGTCGTCCCCGCCGCGGCCCGGGCCCGGCGGCGGCGGCGGCGTGAACCGGGTTCCGTCGCGGGCGCGCCCTCGGGCCCGGCACCGTCCTCTTCGGCCCGTTGGCCGGTGAGCGCCAGGAACACGTCGTCGAGACTCGGTTCGCGCAGCCGGAACGTCGTGGGTGCGAGGGCGTGCTGGTCGAGCAGGCGCAGCACCTCCATGGCGACCCGGGGCCCGTCGTCCACCGGAAGCTCGACGATCGACCCCACGACCGTCGGGCTCTTGGCTCCCACCGTCTGGAGGATCACCGCGGCGCGCTGAGCCGCCTCGGCGTCGGGAAGGCCGACGTCGAGCACAGTGGCACCCAGATCGGCCTTGAGCTGTGCCGGCGTCCCCTCGGCGATGACATGGCCCCGGTCGACGACGGCGATGTGGCCGGCGAGGCGATCGGCTTCCTCCAGGTACTGCGTGGTGAGAAGCACCGAGGTGCCTTCGCCCACGAGGCCCTCGACCATCGACCACACATCCATCCGGCTCTGGGGGTCGAGGCCGGTGGTCGGCTCGTCGAGGAACAGCACCTTCGGCCGCGCCACCAGCGCGGCGGCCACGTCCAGCCGGCGTCGCATCCCCCCCGAGTAGGTCTTGAGCGGTCGGTCGCCGGCGTCGCTCAGCCCGAACTGCTCGAGGAGCTCGACCGCCCGCCGGGCCACCACGTCCCGTGCCAGGTGGTTGAGGCGCCCCACCATGGTCAGGTTCTCCCGGCCGGTGAGGTTCTCGTCCACGGCCGCGTACTGGCCCGCCAGCCCGATGAGCGGGCGCACGGTGTCGGCGTGGTGGACGACGTCGTACCCGAGGACGCGGCCCCATCCCGCGTCGGGATTGATGATCGTCGTCAGGATCCGCACCGCGGTGGTCTTGCCGGCACCGTTCGGCCCCAACAGGCCGAAGACCGTCCCCTGCTCGACGGCGAAGCTCACCCCGTCGAGGGCGACCACGGTGCCGCCGAAGGTCTTGTGCAGATCGTGGGCCTCGATGGCAGGTGTGGTCGATGTCGACGCCATGGAAACGCTCATCTCCTGTCCGGACCGCTCGTGCCGGCCGTGGCGGCACCCCGGTCCTGCTGATGGAAGTCCTTCCACATCTCGATACCTTCGAGCGACCCCGCCTCGATCTCGGTGACGAGCGAGCGGGTCCACGCCAGCTCGGCCTCGAGCAGGGCGGTGGTGTATTCGTACTCCACGACGAACAGACGCGGCACGCCCTGCTCCCCGATCAGGTCGCGGACGGTGCGGCGCTGGGCGAGGTCGACCTCCAGGTGCTGGCAGCGGATGGCCAGGAGGCTCGTCGCCTCGGACGGCGACAGCACCGGCAACAGGGACAATCCCGCCTCGAACCGGAGGTATTCCTTGGCCGGCGTGCTCACGAGCTCACCCAACCAGTCCACCAGCTCGTGGGAGCCGGCATCGGTGATGCGGTAGACGGTCCGCTCCGGGCGCCGTCCCTCGCGCACGGTCTCGTGCGCCTCGATCAACCGGTGGCGCACCAGCGCCTCGACCACCGTGTACAGCGACCCGTAGTTCAGCTTGATGCTCTCGTCCTTGTGGCGGGCGCGCATCGTGGTGGCCATCTCGTAGGGGTGCATGGGCCGCTCGGAGAGACAGCCCAGCACGGCCAGGGCGAGCGGGTTCCCGACCTTGCGGCGTGCCATGTCGACCGTCAGACCTCCCCGAGGGCTATCCGTAGCCGAGTATCCTGATACAGATACTCGCTGTCAAGTGAAGGGTCTGGCGCGGCACCGGGCACAGCGGCGGCGGGCGCAGCGCACGGCAGCACAGCGGCGGCGGGCGCAGCACACGGCCCGACGCCCGTGCCCGCGGGCGACCGGGATCAGAGTGCGACGACCGACGCCTCCCGGGCGCTGCGCCGGGCGGCGTCGAGGACCTGCAGGGCCCGCACGGCGTCGGCGGGGTCGACCGGCGGTGCACCGCCGCCCCGCAGCGCCTGTGCCACCCCCTCGTAGAACGCGGGCCACCGCCCGGGCTCGCTCGGCACCGGCTCGCCGTCGTCGCCCCGCCGGAGCCGTCCCCACCGTAGCGGGGGCTCGACGCCGAACCCCGGGTCACCGGGGCGGCGGCCGGCCCGGAGCTGGTCCTCCTGGCCGTCGAGGTGCTCCACCACGTAAGCGGCCTCGCGCCCGAGGACCCGCAGGCGGGGCCCGGGAGCGGCCGCCACCGCGCTCGCCCACAGGTGCGAGATGGCGCCCGACGCGTGCCGCAGCGCCACGAACACGTCGTCGTCGGCACCGCCACGGCGCGACGCCACCTCCCCGGTGACGTGGGTCGCCGGGCCGAGCAGGACCAGCGCCTGGTCGACCAGGTGGATGCCGAGGTCGAGGAGCACCCCTCCCCCGTCGTCGGCCGGGAGCTCGTGGCGCCAGGCGCCGACGGAGGGGTCGGGGCGCCACCGCTCGAAGCGCGACTCGAAGCGCACCACGTCGCCGAGGACACCCGCGCCGACGAGCCGTCGCAGCGTCAGGAACTCGGCGTCCCAGCGTCGGTTGTGGAACACCGTGAGCATCACGCCGGCGGCGGCGGCACGGTCCACGAGGGTACGACCGGGCTCGGCGCGCGGCGCCAGCGGCTTCTCGACCACCACGGCGAGCCCGGCGTCGACAGCCGCCGTGGCGACGTCCACGTGCGAGCCGGTCGTCGTGGCCACCACCACGAGGTCGTGCGCGCCGGCATCCGCCCACAGCTCGTCGGTGCTCCCCACCACGGCGGCGCCGGGAAAGTCGAGTCGGGCCCGGGCGCGCCGCGACGGGTCGCCCGTGACGATGGTCGTGAGGGCGAGTCCCGGCGTGGCGGCGACGAGAGGCCCGTGGAAGACCGACCCCGCCAGCCCGTACCCGACGAGCGCCACCCGCAGGTCCGCGGGGTCGCTCACCGTTCCCTTGTCCGTATACCGCCGGTGGCCCTGCGACGCCGGTGCGGCGTGCACCGGACGGGCCACGCCCGAGCGGTCACCGGGCGGTGCGCCCCCGCCGAGCCAGGGCGTCGACCGTCACGGCAACCAGCAGCACGAGCGCGGTGACGATGTACTGCGACGCCGCACTGAGCCCGAGCAGTCCCATCCCGTTGTAGATGGCGGCGATGACGATGCCGCCGAGCGCGGCGTGGATCGCCTTGCCCCGACCGCCGAACAGGCTCGTCCCGCCGATCACCGCGGCGGCCACCGCGAACAGCACGAGCTGGCCGCCCTGGAGGGTGGTGGACACCGAACGCAGCTGGGACGCGTAGATGAGGCCGGCGATACCGCTCGTGAACCCCGCCAAGGTGAACGCCACGGTACGGATGAGCATCAGGTTCACACCGGCGCGACGGGCAGCCTCCGGATTGCCGCCGACGGCGTACATGTACCGGCCGAACTTGGTGCGCCCCAGGAGGAGGCTCCACATCCCGAGCACGCCGAGCACGATGAGCACCACCCACGGCATGCCGCGGATCGGAACCAGCGCGCCCCGGTTCGTATTGCAGATCGCGACCAGGACCACGCCGAAGCCGGCCACCACCACGACCTTCAGCAGGGTGATGCTCACGGGAGGCGCCACCAGTCCGCTGCGGCGGCGCCCGCCGTCGCGCGACCACGTGAGCAAGCCGTAGCCCGCCACCAGCGCGACCAGGATGATCCACCCCGCGACCACGGTCAGGTTCCCGTTGGCGAGGTCGTTGATGACGGCGTCGTTGATGGGCAGAGTGCCGCCCTGGCCGAGGATGATGAGCATGAGGCCGAGCAGGCCCAGCTGGAAGCCGAGGGTCACCACGAACGACGGCAGCCCGAGCAGCGTGATGATCAGGCCTTGGACGGCCCCGATGCCGGCCGTTGCGAGCACGGCGACGATCACCGCCGCCCACCACGGCCACCCCGTCTGCGCCTTGACCAGCTCGGCCGCGACGACGCCGCCGATTCCGGCAGTGAAGCCGATGGACAGGTCGATCTCGCCGAGCAGCAGGGCGAAGACCTCGGCCATGCCGAGCAACATGAACACCGCGGCCTGCACGAGCAGGTTCACCAGGTTCCCCGCCGAGAGGAACAAGGGTTTGGCGACCTGGAAGATGACCCCGATGAGGATGAGCCCGACGATGACGGGCAGCACGCCCGTCTCCCCGCCGCGCACCCGCGACCACCAGCCCCGGAAGTACTCGCCCAACGAGTTGGCGACGAGCTCGGGGGCGAGGGGCACGGCCACCTCGCTGGCGGTGAGGTCGGTCAGGCGCTCGACCTCACCGGCCGGCGCCGACGGCTCGCGGCCGTCACGCGTCGACTCGACGCCGCGCACGGGCTCGTCGATCCTGGCCATCAACCCACCCCTTGCTGATCGCCGGGGGCAGGAGCGGCCGACGGGCGCTCGTCGCCCACCGACCGGGTGGCGGCGCCGGTCGCCATGAGCTCCACCACGAGCTGGCGGTCGTACTCGGCGACCGGGCCGCTCGACACCAGGCGCCCGAGGTGCAGGATGGCGAGGCGGTCGGCGACCTCGAAGACGTCGTTCAGGTTGTGGGAGATCACGATCACGGCCAGGCCCTGGTCGGCGAGTCGCTTGATCAGGTCGAGCACCATCCGGGTCTGCGCCACGCCCAGGGCGGCGGTGGGCTCGTCCATGATCACGAGCTTGGAGTTCCACATGACCGCCTTCGCCACCGCCACGGACTGGCGCTGACCACCCGACAGCGAGGCCACGGGCTGGCGGATGGACCGGACGCTCGTCACCGCCAACCCCGACAGCGTCTCGGCGGCGGCCTTCTCCATGGAATCCTCGTCGAGGATGCTGCGGCGCAGCCGCTCGCGTCCCAGGAACATGTTCTGGACGATGTCGAGGTTGTCGCACAAGGCGAGGTCCTGGTACACGGTCTCGATGCCCAGAGCGGCGGCGTCCTTGGGCGTCCGGATGTGGACGGGGCGGCCCTGCCAGATGATCTGGCCGTGCTCGGGTGCGTGGATGCCGGCGATGCACTTGATGAGCACGGACTTGCCCGCACCGTTGTCGCCCACCAGGGCGGTCACCTGATCGGTGGGCACGACGAGGTCGACGGCGGTCAGCGCCTGGACGGGGCCGAAGTTCTTGCTGAGCCCCCGGAGCTCGAGGAGCGGTGCGCCGGCCGGCCGCTCCGCCCGCCCGCCACCGCCCACGCTCTCGGACGTGGTGCCCGCCTCCTCGACGGTGCTCAACCGACCTTCGCCCCCTTTGCGAGTGCCCGGCACTGGCCCGAGCGGCGACCGGGCCGCACCTGCATTCTGGCAGGTGCGGCCCGGCGACGCCGGAACCTTCACGGCGATGGTGCCACCACTGCCGAGGTTCTCCGTCTTCCCGGCGTCGGCGGCGCCTGAGCGCCACCGACGCCTACTCCTTGTGTTACGGGGTGATCCCCACCTGCGTGCAGTCACTGGCGAAGGTGCCCGCGCACAGTGTGGACGCCGGGATGAACTTGTCCTTGATGACGGTGGCGTTCATGTTCGCCGCGGTGACCCAGACCGGGGTCAGGAGCACCGAGGGGACGTTGACGTTCCCGGTGGTGTCCTTGACGGTGCCGTTCACCAGGCCCGAGGGGGGCGTCTTGCCGGCCCGCAGGTAGAGCGCCAGCGCCACGGCCGCCTGCGCCTCCAGGTAGATCGGCTTGTACACCGAGCCACACTGGTAGCCCGACAGCACGTTCTGCATGCCCTGGAGCGTGGCGTCCTGGCCGGTCACGGGGATCTTCTTGGCCGGGACGTTGGCCGTCTTCAGCGCCGAGATCACCGAGTTGCCGAGCCCGTCGTTGGCCGCCACCACCACGTTGATGTCCTTGTGGGCCGTGTACTGCTGCTGGAAGAGGGTGAGCGCCTGCTGGTTGTCCCAGTTCGGGACGGCCTGCTCACCGACCTTCGTGTACGTGCCGGCCGTGTACTTCGGCGAGAGCACCGAGTTGTAACCCTGGGCGAACAGCGTGGCGTTGTTGTCCGTCGGGGAGCCGTCGAGCTCGAACACGTGCGGGCTCGTGACGTTCCACGAGGAGATGCAGTCCACGGCACCTTGGCCGATCAGCTGACCGACCTTCACGTTGTCGAAGCTGACGTAGTAGTCGCGGCTGCCGCCGAGGCTGATGCGGTCGTAGTCGATGACCTTCACGCCGTGGGACTTGGCGTACGACTCGATGGCCGACCCGACCCCGGAGTCCAACCCGTCCATGAGCAGGACCGTCGCCCCGGCCGTGATATCGGCCTGGGCCTGGGTGAGCTCGGTGGAGTCGGAGCCCTGGGCGTTGTCGATCTTGTACTGGCTCGACGTCAGCCCGGCCTTCTGGAACGCCTGGGCCAGGTACGGGGCGTCGAACGACACGTAGCGGGCCGACGAGGCGGTGTCCGGCAACAGTGCGCCGATCATGCCGTGGCCCTGGCTGGCCAGCGACCGGAGGCTCGTCATGACCGAGAAGTCACTCGTGAACGACGTCGCCTTGATGTTCGTCGGGACGTTGCCACCCGACGTCGTCGTGGTGCCGCTCGTCGTCGAGCTACTGCACGCGGCGGCGATCATTCCCACGACGAGCACAAGGGAAACAACCCCCAGCCGCCTCACGTTGCGTTGTTTCCCCATGGTCATCCCACTTTCTCCCAAGTCTGGGTCTTGAACTCAACCGTCCGCCCAAAAGCGAAACCGGTCTGTAGCACTGAATGCGACGAGGACGCCCTCACAGCATGTGATGTGTCCGAAGCGAGGCAACAGGGTCGAAGGTCCCTGGTGATCCTTGGTTTTGCGCCACCTAGTTCCTGCCCGGGAACGCGTCGGCGCCACCGGTGTGCAGAAACCTACCCGCGATCGTCGTCACGCGCCCGCAATATGTTCGTGCATCAGATCACAAGCCGGGCGCGCACCGGGAAATGGTCGGAGCCGGGGATGGCGAGCACCTCACCACCCTCCGTACCAACGGCGTTCGTGACGAGGATGTGGTCACTCTGTGCGAGTGGCCATCTCGTCCACGCCGGCCACGTCCGGCCGCGCACGGCGCGCGACCAACCCGGGAGGAGGAGCGACAGAGGGGGTCCCCACATGTTCATGTCGCCGGCGAGCACGCACGGGTCCGACGACGCCAGCTCTCGCCGTAGGGCGGCGATGTGACGGGGGGATCCCTGGCTGAGATGGGCGAGATGCGTCCCGACGACACGGAGATCACGCGCCGCGCCGGGAACGGCGATCTCCGCCACGATCGCACCCCGGCGTGCGGGGTCACCGTCGAGCTGACCGAGACGGATCGTCGAAGTGCGGCGGACGCCCAGGCGTGACAGCACCGCGATCCGCCACTCACCGTGCTCGATCGCACGCGGCGGCGCGCCGCGGTGCGCCCGCCGTTCGCCAGGGCCGGGGTGGCGACGCTCGAGCCGCAGCCCGTACGCGTTGCGCGCCCACGGGCGAGGGCCCCATCGCGTCCCCACGTCCGCGCGGGGGGCCACGATCCGTCCCCGGGCGAGCGTGAGCTCGGTGACCGCGTAACCCAGCTCGGCCGCCACCCGCTCGGCCATCGTCGCCTGGCCGTCGGAGGCCCAGGACTCCTGGAGCACCAGGACGTCGGCGTCGATCCGGCGGCAGGTGCCCACCACGTCGAAGGGTCGGCCCCAGCCGTCGACGCCTCCGTGGACGTTGTAGCTGGCGACAACAACCGGCGGCATCGGGGGTGGAGGCTATCGACGCTTCCCGACCGACACGGCACCTCCCGGGCACGGGGCACGCAGGCAGCAGGGAGGCCCGGCGGCGACCACCACGGTGCGCGGGACGGCGGCGGCCCGGTAGGCACGCTGCGTGAGCTGCTCAACCAACCGGAGGAGGTGCCGATATCAATTGGGATGGCGTTGTGTCCCTGTCCCCCCGGCACCGGTGGGCCGCCCCTGGCGGTCGACGGGGCCGCGGCGTACCGATCGGGGACCTCGCCCTCGCACCCTGCCGCCCGCACCCGGCACGAGGCCCACGCCCGCGCCGACACGAACGGCTCGTAGGGACCGAGAAACGGGGGACTGGGCATGTCGGTACTGTGGGCGCAGCGACGCGAGGGGCCCCGAACCACCCGACGGCTGCGCGGCCTGGCGACGAGCGTGTTGGGGCGCCGGCGGCCCGCGCCGCTCCCGGCGTACCGCACGATCACGCCGTCGGCCAACGGCACCCATCATCGACCCAGCCCCGCACTCCGGTGGACCGACGCGCGCACCACGCCGGACGGGGACTTCGCGGGATCGGCGATCGCCAACGCCTCCCTGCGGGAGACCGACGTGCCGGACCGGGGCGACTGGGACGCGGTGTCGGAGTTCGCCCTGTCGTACGACGGCTACGCGTACTGGGACGACCTCCCCGAGCTCGCCAACCGCTTCGTGCAACGCTGGACGCGCGACCGCTCGCTCCCGACGACGCTCGACGAGCTGCGTGGGTGCCTCTTCTACGAGCAGCGCCGGTGGCACCACTTCGGCGAGGACCCCGCGGGGCGCTCCGCCGACTACATGCAGGCGATCGTCGACGCCGTTCGGGCGCTCGTCCTCCCCACCACCCGTGCGCCGGCCCCCATCCCCGACCCCCGTGCCGCCATCGCGCCCGAGGCCCACGTCCGGCTCGTCAGCACGACGGACGACACCCCACCGACGCTGCGCCCGGTCGGCGCCAACCAGCCGGCGCTCCGACCGGTGCCACAGGCGGACCCGGCACTGCGCCCGGTGCCACAGGCAGAGCCGGCGCTGCGCCCGGTGCCACAGGCAGAGCCGGCGCTGGGGCCTGCGACGGTGGCGGCCAGGCGCCTCACCCCCGTCGCGGCGGCGGAGACACACGTGAAGCTCGTGTCGTCGATCGAGGCGGGAACGCGCCGCGGCGAGCCCGCCCACGGCACGCGGGCCGCCATGCCGGCCGCCTGGGACCGGCCGCCGGTGGCTTCGGTCGACGACGGCCGGTCACGTCACCCGTCCGCATACAACTCGTCGGCACACGGGTCGCTCGGAGCCCTGCGGCCCATGCCCTCGGCCGAGCCCCTCCCCAAGCCCTCGGTCATCGTCCGGCGCACCCGGGCGGCGTCGCCCGGCGGGCCCGACGGGGGCACCGGGGCCGCGATCTCCGCCCTGCGGTCCTCGTCCCGACGGTGGCGTCCGCGCGACGCGACCCGACCCGTGGGCACCGTCGAGCAGCCCGTCGCACCCTCGCGCGACGTCACGACCTTCCGCGGTGACGACGCCGGGTACCGGGCGTGGTTGGACGCGCACCCCGCCGGGTTCGTCCTCAACGCGGCGCGGCCGGGATCGTCTCGTCCCCCGGTGCTGCACCGCGTGACGTGTGCCTCGCTGCGCACCACGGCAGGATCTCCTCGGTCCCTGACGGCGAAGGCGCCCAAGGTGTGTGCCACCACCACCGGCACGCTCGAGGCGTGGAGCGCGGCGCAGTGTGCCGGCCCGCCCGCAGCCTGCCGGCGCTGCCTGCCCTGAGGCGCGCCCCGAGAACCTCGGCCCCTGCGCCGGGGCCCTCGACCATCACCGACGACCACGGCACCGCTCACCTCGTGGACGAGCTCGAGACGTTGGCCCGGTGACGGCCCGGAACGCAACCGGTCGTAGTGTGGGCCCGTGCTCCTGGTCGCGGCGTCCCCCGAGCTCGACCGCCACGATGTCGGGCCCTCGCACCCCGAGCAGCCCGCACGGGTGCTGGCCGCGCTGCAGGGGATCGAGGAGGCGGGGTTGCGCGACGCCGTGGTCACCCTCGGGGTGCGCCGGGCCACCGACGACGAGCTGTCACTCGTCCATCCCCTGTCGTACCTCGAGGCGCTGCGCGCCTTCTGCGACGCGGGGGGCGGCGAGCTCGACCCCGACACCCTCGCCGGCCCGGGGTCCTGGGACACCGCCCTGGTGGCGGCGGGAGCGGTCCTGGCGGCGGTCGACGCACTGGACCGGGGAGACGGCGACGTCGCCTTCGTCGCCGCCCGGCCGCCGGGACACCACGCCCTTCGTGACGAGCCGATGGGCTTCTGCCTGTTGAACAACGTGGCCGTCGCGGCCGCCACCCTGGCGGCCCGAGGCGAGCGGGTCCTCGTCGTCGACTGGGACGTGCACCACGGCAACGGGACCCAGGCGATCTTCTGGGACGACCCACGCGTGCTGTACGTCTCGACGCACCAGTGGCCGCTCTACCCCGGCACCGGCCGGGTCGTCGAGACCGGCGGCCCGGGAGCACTCGGGCTCACGGTCAACATCCCGGTGCCGCCGCGGACCACGGGCGACGTCATGTTGCGGGCGCTCGACGACGTCGTGGCCCCGGTCGTGGAGCGCTTCGCGCCGACGTGGGTGCTCGTCTCGGCGGGCTTCGACGCGCACCGCGCCGACCCCATGGCGGGCCTGCACCTGACCGCGGGCGACTTCGCCGACATCGCCCGACGGGTCAAGCGGTTCGCGCCCCGGCCGGGGCGCCTCGCCCTCGTCCTCGAAGGCGGCTACGACCTCGATGCGCTGCGCGCCTCGGTGGGCGCCACTCTGGCAGCGGTCATGGAGGCGGACTTCCGCCCCGAAGCGGCGTCCAGCGGCGGGCCGGGCGGCGACGCCGTGGACACGGCCCGGCGCGTTCATGCACCGGGCCCGGACGGCGAGGAGCCTACGTGAGCGTGCCCCGGCGAATCCTCGTGGGCGTCGACGGCTCGGCGTGCGCCCAGCGTGCGCTGCAGTGGACCGTGGCGTTGGCCGAGGCGCTCGGGGCGGACGTCGTGGCGGTCCATGCCCTCGGCCTACTCACCCACCTGCCGGGCCCCGCCGTCCCCTCGGCGGGACACCACGACGACGTGCAGCGCGCCTTCGAACAGTGGTGCGAGCCGCTGCGATCGTCGCCGGTTGCACACCGGTGCCTGCTGGTGGAGGGCAACCCCGTCATCGCGCTCCTCACCGCCGGCGACGAGCACGACGCCGATCTCCTCGTGGTGGGGAGCAGGGGCACGGGTGGATTCCCCGGCCTGCAGCTCGGGAGCTCGAGCCTCCAGCTCGTCCAGCACTCGTCGCGGCCCGTCGTGGTCGTCCCGGCGCGACCCGGCGACCTGCCCGCGGACGGCGACCGCCGCCCGGACTGACAGGGCCGCGCCGTGGGGCAAGTACTCCGGGCAATTCAGCGACCCCCGACGGCCACCTCCGGAAGGTGGCGTGCACCCGTGACGGTGCTCTGCCTCCCCCGCCGCGCCGACTCGACCGACTACCAGACGGGGGCCCAGGTGCGGTCGAACCAGCGGCGGATGCGGCTCGCGCCGAAGTCGCCCTTGTCGGCGGCGAGGGCAGCCGACGGTCCTTCCAGGTCCCCGACGGGGGCCTGCCCGCTCATGAAGGTGACGTCGACCTTGGCCACGAGGTCGTGCCCGAACTCCAGGTAGCACACCCCGTGGCCGTCGTACGTCGCCGGCTCGGTGCCGTCGCGCAGCCGGGCACCGATCTGCTCGGCCACCACCGAGGCCTGCCCCTCGGCGAAGACGCCCGCCTTCGGGGTCCCCACACTCGTCACGTCCCCGACGGCGTACACGCCCGGGAAGGCCGTTTCGAGGGTGCGCGGGTCCACCGGGACCCACCCGCCGACCGCCAGGCCGGACTCCGCCACCACCGGCGGCACGCGGTGCACGGGGACGCCGAGGAAGAGGTCGTAGGGCATCTCCTCCCCGTCGCTGAGCAGCACGCGCCTGCGGTCAGGGTCGAGCCCGCGCACCAGCCGCTCCGGGTACCAGGAGATGCCCCGCTCGGCGAAGGTGACGAGGAGCGCCTCGGAGGCTCCCGGGGAGGGCGGGATGGGAACGCCGAAGGGCATGACGAGCGAGATCTCGGAGCCCTCCCGGATGCCGCGTCCGGTGAGGTAGTCGTGCATCAGCAGCGCCGCCTCGCTCGGCGCCGGCGGGCACTTGAACGGCGTCGACGTCACGGCCACGACCACGGCGCCGCCGTCGAAGCGCGCCAGCACGTCGCGCAGCGCGAACGCGCCCGCCACGGTGTAGAACTCATGGCCTCCCTCGACGAGGCCAGGCGTGGCCGAGGGATCGAGGTCCGCACCGAGTGCGACGACCATGATGTCGCCCTCGAAAGCGCCGGCGTCGGTCTCGACGCGCCGCGCCGACGGGTCGATCGAGCGGATGGTCGTCTGCACGAACCGCAGCCCCGGCTTGGCGAGGTCGCTGTAGGGGTGCACGACGGCCGAGGGCAGCGCCCGACCGAACATCACGTCGAGCTTGGAGAATCCGAAGACGAACCCGTCGCCTTTGTCGATCAGGACGACGTCGAGCTCGTCACCGAATTCCTCGGACAGCCTCGTCGACAGCTCGAGCCCGCCGAAACCGGCGCCCAGCACCAGGATGCGCATTCGGGCGACTCTATGTGACCCGTCCATCGGCCGCCCACCGGTGCCGGTCGCCGGGCGCCTCTTCAGCGCGCCGGCACGAGCGCTGCCCGGGCCTTGGGGATCGCCGTGGTCCAGTCGGTGGCCACCAGGTCCTGGGCCACGCGCAGCGGCACGGACGGACGGCCGGCAACCGCCGCGCACACCATGTCGTGCAGGTCGCGTTCGACGCGGTCCTTGCTGTTGGCGACGCCGCGCCCGGGTCGGTCGTCGGGCTCCGGCCACAGGTTGCGGGTGTCGCTCGACCCGCCGAGCTCGAGCGGGACGAGGTGGTCGAGCTCGTACGCGCCGAGCGCCCCGGTTGCGTCGTAGGCGCGCATGACGGTCGCTTTGAATGGCTCCGTGAGCGACTCCGGAGGCCGGACCGAGCGCGTGTAGCCGCCCGGGCGGCACAGGGTCGTGACCAGGTCGGCCTGGGTCACGGTGGCGTCGACGGCGCCGGGCGTGCAGGCAGGGTCGGGGAGGACGCCCCCGTCGGACGCCGACCGGTCGCGGCACGACCCGGGACCGGGCACCGGGCCCTGCAGCCCCGAGGCCGCCACCCATCCGTGGCCGGGGGACACGACCGGTCCGCTCGACCCGGTGGGAACCGGGCCGGGCCGGGGCGGGCCGAGGGCGGTCGTCGAGCTCTGCGCCGGGGCCGACGACGACGCCGGGGGCGGACTCCCGCCGCACGACACCGTCGCGGTGCCGGCGCCCGCCGCCGCCAGGATCACGACCAACCCTCTCCCGCGGTGTCGCACGAAGGGCACGGTAGCGACCCGGTGTCACGCGCCGGGTAACGCCGCCCGGACCAGCCGCGACCGGCCCCGTGGTCCTGTCCGAGACTTCCGCACGGGCCCATCGGACGATCCTCGCCCGCACTGATGGCGACAACCGGTGAAGGGCGCACCCGGGGGTGCTATGACGGCGCCATGACCTCGAGGCGCCATGACCGCCCCCGGGCCGACGGCCTTCCCCCGCCCCGGACCCACCAGCTGGCCGAGCGTGTGTACGCGTTCATCCAGCCCGACGGCGGGTGGTGGATCAACAACACCGGGTTCGTCGTCGGCCGGGAGTCCGTGCTGTACATCGACACGTGTGCCACCGAGCGGCGCACCCGTGCCTTCGTCGAGGCTGTCGACACCGTCGCCGCCTCCCTCGCCACCCCCGGGCGGCCCCGCACCCGCATGATCGTCAACACGCACCACCATGGCGACCACACCAACGGCAACTGCCTGCTCCCCGAGGCCACCGTCATCGGCCACGACGGCTGCCGCCAGGCCGTGCAGGCCTTCGGGATCCTGCGCCCCGACGGGATCTGGGAGCCGGTCGACTGGGGCGACCTCGAGCCCGCTCCCCCGTTCGTGACCTTCGAACACCGCCTGACCGTGCACGTCGACGACCTGCGGGTGGAGCTCCAGCACTTCGGCACCGCCGCGCACACCACGAACGACGTGGTGGCCTGGGTGCCGGACCATCGGATCCTGTTCACCGGCGATCTCGTGTTCAACGGGGGGACGCCCTTCGTCCTCATGGGATCGGTGGCCGGGTCCCTGGTCGCGCTGGACTGTGTGACGGAGCTCGACGCCGACGTGCTCGTCCCTGGCCACGGCGAGCCTTGCGGCGTCGGGGCCGTCGACGTGGCGGGCGAGTACCTGCGCTTCCTGCAGGCCACGGCGGCCGACGCCGTGCACGCCGGGATGACGCCCCTGGAGGCCGCCCACCGCGCCGACCTCGGCCCCTTCGCCGGCCTGCAGCACCCCGAGCGCCTCGTCGGCAACCTGCACCGCGCCATGGCCGAGTGCACCGGCGCCCGCCCCGGCGATCCCGTCGACGTCGTGGCGGCCCTCGCCGACATGGTCGCCTTCAACGGCGGGGAGCCACTCTCATGCTCGGCCTGAGGTCGGCCGGCGCCGGGCGTGCGGTCGGCGCGGGCGCTACCCGACCCTGACCATCCGGACGCCGGCGGCGCCCATCTCCGCCAACGCGGCCTGCGTGGTGGTGGCGTCGACCCCGGCGCAGAGGTCGACCAGGACGGTGGTGGGGAACCCGGCCGCCACCGCGTCGAGAGCGGTGGCACGCACGCAGTAGTCGGTGGCGATCCCCGCGATCACCACCGCGGTGACGGCCCTGGCGTGCAGCCAGTTCACGAGGAGCGTCTCGCCGTCGCCGTTGAGCGTGCCGTCGAACCCCGAATAGGCCGCCGTCGTCCGTCCCTTCAGGAACTCCGCCTCGGCGTGACGGGAAAGTGCGCCGTCGATGAACGGGTGATAGTCGGCACCCGGCGTCCCCACCACGCAGTGGTCCGGCCACGAGTTGGTGTAGTCCGGGGGCGAGCGCAGTGCCGAGGCGAAGTGGGCGCCGGGGTCGACGTGCCAGTCGCGGGTGGTGACCACCGCTTCGTAGTCGGCGGCGTGGGCGTCGAGATGTGCGGCGATGGCCCGCGCCACTGCGGCGCCGCCGGTCACCGCCAGCGAGCCGCCCTCACAGAAGTCGTTCTGGACGTCGACCACGAGGAGTGCGACCCGGGAGGATGCGTCCGACGGCATGGCGATCACCAGTCTTGCGGTCAACGGCACCGCCCGCCGGTCTCTGCCAGAATGCCGCCGTGGCACGGGAGCGCTACACGCGCCGGGAGGTGCTGGGGGGCGGGCTCGGGGGTGCGGCGGCCGCCCTGCTGGCGGCGTGCGGCCGGTCGACCGCCCAGCGCGCCGCGTCGATCGGCGCGGCAGGGTCCGACCTCGGCGCCGTCGAGCACGTCGTCTACCTCATGCTCGAGAACCGGTCGTTCGACCATTACTTCGGCACCTACCCGGGGGTGCGGGGATTCGACGACCATCGCGCCGGCGACCCCGGCGTGTTCGCCCAGTCCTGGCCGGCCGATGCCGGTGGCGGGGCCGCCCACGCCGACACGTTGCTGCCGTTCCACCTCGACACCACCAGCGCCGACGCCGAGTGCACCTTCGACCTGTCGCACGACTGGGACGCCCAGCACATGTGCTGGAACGGCGGTGCCATGGACCGTTGGGTCTCCACCCACACGATGCCGGCGTTCGAGGGCCCCGGGAGCGGCGTGCTCACCATGGGCTACTACACCCGCCAGGACCTCGACTTCTACTACGCGCTGGCCGACGCCTTCACCCTGTGCGACGGCTACCACTGCTCGGTGATGGGCCCCACGCACCCGAACCGCCTCCACGCCGTGTCGGGGACGCTCGGGCCCGACGGGCACGAGGGCGGCCCCGTCCTGTTCACCAACAGCGCCGACAGCGCGCAGTTCAGCGTGTCGTGGCCCACCATCCCCGAGCGGCTCCAGGCGGCGGGCGTCTCGTGGAAGACCTACAACGGCAAGGGGGCCGCCTACCGCCCGGACAGCGGTGTCGAGATGGCGGTGTCGGACAACATCCTCCTGTACTTCTCCCAGTACAAGGACCCCTCGTCCGAGCTCTTCCGCCGGGCCTTCAACCCCCTCTACCCCGACGACTTCCGGCGCGACGTCGCCGGCGACACGCTCCCCCAGGTGTCCTGGATCATGCCGACCGTGGGACTCGACGAGCACCCCCCGTCCCCGCCGGCGGTGGGGATGGCCTTCACCCACGGGGTGCTGCGCACGCTCGTCTCCAACCCCACGGTGTGGTCCAAGACGGTGCTGTTCGTCATGTACGACGAGAACGACGGGTTCTTCGACCACGTGGCGCCGCCGACGCCCCCGCCCGGGACCCCGGGCGAGTACCTCACCGTCGACCCGCTGCCCTCCCAGGCCCACGGGATCGCCGGGCCCGTGGGCCTCGGGTTCCGCGTCCCCATGCTGGTGCTGTCGCCCTTCAGCCGCGGTGGCTACGTGTGCTCCGACACCTTCGACCACACCTCGCAGATGCGCTTCCTCGAGACCCGCTTCGGCGTCCACGCCCCCAACATCTCGGCCTGGCGCCGCTCGGTGACCGGGGACCTCACCTCCACGCTCCACGTGTCGACACCCGACCGGTCGGTGCCGACGCTGCCCGCCACGCCCGGAAGAGACGATCCCCGGGTCTCGAGGGAGTGCCTGCTCCAACAGCTCAGCGAGCTCGACGTCAACGACCCGGCGCCGTACCCGGTGCCGAGCATCCAGCAGATGCCCATCCAGGAGTCCGGCAACCCCAAGCGCCTCCCCCGGTAGAACCGGCGGGCGCAGCGCCGCCGCGGCCGATCCGGCGCCGCCCCGGTGGCCGCGGTCACAGCAGCACGGCCACGGGTCAGACGAGCACGCGGCGCAGCCGAACGGTGGCGAGCGCCAGCAGGCCGGCGGCGAACAGCGCCAGCACGCCCAACTGGGGGGCGATCGTGACCACGGTGCCGCCCCGTGCCAGCAGGGTGGTCCAGGCGTCGACCGCCCAGGCGTGCGGCGTGATGTGGCCCACCGTGCGCATGGCGCTGCTCACGATGGCGAGCGGCCACATGCATCCCCCGAGCATCCCCAGAGCGATGCCGGACGCCGGGCCGATGGCGGTGGCCTGCTCGGGGGTGCGGAACAGCGTGCCCGCCACCATGCCCGCGCCCGCCCCCACCAGCGCCCACACGAGGACGAGGGCGGCCGCGCCCAGCGGGTTGCCCCACGACACCCCGAAGGCCACAGCCCCGACGATGACGATGAGCAGGGCCTGGACGAGGGCGATCGTCACGTAGGTGAGCGCCTCCCCGACGATGATGGTGCGGGCGCGGATGGGCGCGGTGGCCATCCGCTCGTACATCCCCAGCCGGCGCGTCTCGATGATGGCCGCCCCGCCCGCCAGGGCGGTGATGAACACGAACAGCACGAGCTCGGTGGGGGCGCTGTAGCTGAAGCCCTCGGGGAGCACGCTGCGGCTCGACTGCGCCTGCACGGCGTGCACGACGACGCGTGCCACCCCGGGCTCCACGCGTGCGGCCCGGGAGAGGTTCCGGGCCACGCTCCCGGAGCCGATCTCGGAGGCGAAGCGGGCGGCCTGGAGCAGGCTGCCCTGGTGGGTCACGACCGACGACACCGCCGTCACGGCGGCCTGCTGGGTGCTGTTGGCCTGCTCGGCGAGCACCGGGACCTCCACGATCCCACCGCCGCGCGTGACGGCGTCCATCGCCTTGGGCAGGAGCACCCCCACGCTCACCTCGGAACGCGCCACCGCCTTGGTGAGCGCAGGGACCGAGGTGTAGCGCGTCACGGCGAGGTCCCCGGCGCGGTCGAGCGCGGCGGTGAGCTGCTGCCCGGCCTGTCCGGCACCGAGGTCGACGACACCCACCCGGAAGGTGGCGAATCCCCGGACGCTGGCACCCACGATGACGATGACGATGACGGGGAGCACGAGGATGAAGAACAGCGCGGTGCGGTCCCGCACGATCCTGCGGACCGACGCCCGGGTGATGGCGAGCACCGTCATGACGGCCCGGGCCGCGCCGCCGGAGAGGAGGTCATGCCGTCACCGCCCGCGGCGCCAACACGACGGCCGCGGTCCCGACCACGGCGCTGAACACCAGGATGGCGGCCACCGGCATGGCCACGGTACCGAGCCCGCCCCCGATCGTCGCCAGGTCGGTGAAGCCCCGCATGGCCCATCCGTTGGGCGTGAGCAACGCCAGGTGCCGCATGATGGGCGGGGCCGCCGAGATGAAGATGAAGTTCCCGCCGAGCAGGGCGAGCCCGAAGACCACGATCGACGAGATCCCCTCGGCCTGGCGCGGCGTGCGCGAGATCCCGATCACGAGCGCCGTCACGCACACCACGGCGATCACGAGGGCGAGGCCCAGGATCCCGGCCGCCAGGGGGCTCCCCCAGTCGGCGCCGAACGCCGCCGACGTGATCACGGCGATCGTGCCCAGGCTGAGGATCCCGTAGACGAACACCGACAGCGCCTTGCCGGCCAGGATCTCGATCGGCCGGACCGGCGCGGCCCGCATGCGCTCGATCATGCCCTGGGTGCGGTCGACGAAGAAGCTGCGCGAGGTGAAGCTCACAGTGAACAGCAGGAAGAAGATGGCCATCCCGGGGCTGTAGTAGCTGACGGTCTTGAGCTGGTGCGCGCCCACAGGGCGCTGCACCGCCTGCTCGGGGATCCGCAGCCGGCCGGCGAGGGCCGCCAGATGGGCGACCTCCGTCGGCGGTGCGCCGGCGGCGAGCGCGGTGGCCACCGACAACCGGTCCGCGTTGAGTTGGGCCACGAGCGACGAGGCGATGGACGCGGTGATGCTTCCGGACACGGTGTCGTCGACACTCGTGACGGCGGTGAGCGGGAGCGGGTGGGCCCCCGACACGGACGCCGACAGGCCGGCGGGGATCACCAGGGCGGCCGCCACCTTCCTGTGGCGCACGGCGGCGGCCGCAGCGGCGCGCGAGTCGATCGGCGTGACCGTGATGATCTGGCGGAGACCCGGATCGTGCAACGCGCGGATGAGGCCGTTCGCCACCGGGCCGTGGTCGGCGTCGACCAGGCCCAACGTGAAGTGGAAGCTCTCGGTGCCCTTGAAGGCCAGGCTCATGATCGCCGCGATGCCGAGTGGCGCCACCAGCCCGATCACGATGGCCGACCGGTCCCGTACCCGCTGGCGCAGGTCCTTGCGGGCGATGACGAGGGCGGTGCGCATCAGGGCGCCCTCACTCGCGCAGGGCGGTGCCGGTGAGATGGAGGAAGACCGCCTCGAGGTCGGGCTCCACCACGTCCACGCTGTTGACCGTGCTGCCGGCGTGCTCGGCCGCCTCGAGCACGGCGGGGAGGACCCGGCGGCCCTCGGTCGCCAGGAGGTGCACGGCGTGGTCGGCGGTGGCAGCCTCGTCGACTCCGGGCACGGCGCGGCACGCCGCCGCCAGGCGCTCCAGGTCCCCGGTGGCGCCGAGCTCGATGCGGTCCCGCTCGCCGAGCTGGGCGACGAGCTCGCGTCGCGTCCCCTCGGCGGCCAGGCGCCCGCGGTCGATGATGCCGACCCGGTCGCAGACGCGTTCGGCCTCCTCCATGTAGTGCGTGGTGTAGAGCACGGCCATGCCCGTGCGGCCGAAGGCCTGCACCCGCTCCAGGATGGCGTGGCGGCTCTGGGGGTCGACGCCGACGGTGGGCTCGTCGAGGACGAGCAGCTTGGGATGGTGCAGCAGGCCGGCCGCGATGTTGAGCCGGCGCTTCATCCCGCCCGAGAAGGAGTCGACCCGGTCTCCGGCTCGATCGGTGAGGTCGGTGAGCTCGAGCGCCTCGCCCACGCGCTCGCCGAGGAGCGCGCCGCGCAGCTTGTAGAGGCGGCCCAGGAAGGCAAGGTTCTCGTGGGCTGTGAGGTCCGGGTAGAGCGCGACGTCCTGGGGCACGTAGCCGATGAGGCTCTTCACCGAGAGGTCGTCCGCCGCCGGGCGCCCGTCGACGGTGATGGTCCCCCGGTCGGGCCGGAGCAGGCCGCACACCATCTTGATGGTGGTCGTCTTGCCGGCGCCGTTGGGGCCGAGGAGCCCGTAGATCTCGCCCGCTTCGATGGCGAAGCTGACGTCGTCGACGGCCAGCCGGTCGCCGAAGCTCCGCGTGAGGCCGGCGCAGTGCAGCAGGGGCGCGACCGCCGCGCTCACGTCTCCGGACGAGCGGGGCCGACCTCGCGATCGCTGATGAGCTGAGCGGCGCCCTCCACCAACGCGTGCGCCAGCTCGGACAGGGCGCGTGCGGCGGCGAGCTCCTCCCCCACCATGGGCACGTCGGGGTCTGCGGGATTGCGCCGGGCCCGCCCCCACCCGGTGAAGGTCGCGCCTCGCAGGAGGAGGGACGCCCGGGCCTCGGTGTGGTCGCCGTCCTCGGTGAAGGTGATCTCGATCTCGGACGTCTCGATCATCCCCGGCCTCCTGTCGTCGGGCCCAGGCTACGCCCGAACGCGGCCCGTCCCGGTTGGCCGATTGTTGAGGCGGCATAGAGGGTCCGGTGAGCAAGGCCTGCGAGGGTGGACCGTCGGGCGGCGCCGGGGGGCGGCGGCCGGTCAACAGGGGGGCGCATGTCCATCGTCGACGACACCCACACCGTGGGGCACAACGGACGTGACGAACGGCTGTGGCGGACGGCCGCCCCGTCGCCGCTCACCGTCGTGCCCACGGGCGCGCCGGCGGGGCCCCGGGCCCGGCGGGCGACGGAGCCGCAGGTGTTCGACCCCGCGGCGCGTGGCGAGGACCTGTGGAAGTCCCGGATC
This sequence comes from Acidimicrobiales bacterium, assembly GCA_035531755.1. NCBI lineage: Bacteria > Bacillati > Actinomycetota > Acidimicrobiia > Acidimicrobiales > Acidimicrobiales bacterium. The sequence continues at coordinate 40,277 of DATKSK010000065.1, forward strand.
GACCTGGTCCTGTCGGCGGGCCTGTCGGGGGACGCCGCCCGCAGCGCCCGCCACAACGCCCTGCGGGCGCAGGCGGAGGCCTCCTTCGACGCCTTCCGCACCCAGTGCCACGGTGAGCTGCGCCCCGTGCTGGAGTCGAGCGCGGCGATGCTCCGGGAATGGGGCCTCGAGGCCCGTGTGACCGAGACCCTGCGCGACCAGCCCGCCCGGGTGCCGCGGAGCTTCGACCTCGCCCTGTGGCTCGACCGGTTCGGCGGCCGCGGGCCCGGCCGGCTGACGATCACGGCCACCGAGGCGTGCGAGTTCGTCCGGGTCAAGCTGAAGGTGGGTCCCACCACGACCGGCGGCGAGGTCAGCGAGCACGTCGGCACGACCATCGCCCGGGACCTGTCCGACGCCCTGGTGGGCGGCCTGGTGGCGACGCTCGTGGAGCAGATCTTCAGCGAGTGACGGGCGACAGGCGCTCGGCCAGGAAGGCGAGCGACTTCGGGTAGCGCCAGCTGACGCCGCCGTGGGTGGCGTCGAACAACTCGAAGCGCACGTCGGTCACCCCCACGCCCGCCAAGGCGTCCCGCACGGCCACGGCGCCCAGGTCCAGGTACCACTCGTCACGCGTGCCGGCGTCGATCCACACCGCCCGCAGGGCGCGCAGCGCGTCGGCGTGCCGGGGCACCATCCGCACCGGGTCCCACGCCAGCCAGCGATCCCAGACCTGCGGGCGCAGCATCCCGGTGGCGGGGTCGAACGGGAGCACGGGTGTGCCGTCCTCTTCGGCGGAGAAGCACGCCGACACGCCGAGCAGCATCAGCAGCGTGTGGTCCTCCGACCTCGTGAACGGGGGACGCGCCCTGAAGTCGTCCCACCAGCGGCCGATGTCGCCGTCCCAGGCCCGCAGGGCGCGCACCGCCTTCGGGAACTCGGGGATGTAGCAGCACTCGTACAGCGCGTCCCCGGAGTGAGAGGCGAGCCCGCCGAAGAGGTCGGGACGCAGCATCGGTGTGATCATCGCCCCGAACCCCCCGCTCGACTTGCCCTGGATGCCGCGATGGGCGGCGGCGTCGAGCGTGCGATAGCGGGCGTCGACGAAGGGGACCACGTCCTCGCAGAGGTAGGTGTGGTAGTTGCCCGTCCCCGGTGAGTCGACGAATTGGGACCCGCCGTAGGCGGTCCAGGCGTCGACCCACACCACGATGCACGGCGGCGCCTGGCCGGAGGCGAACAGCGCGTCGGCCTCCTCCGGGAACGGCCGGCGGAACGGGTCGCGATTGGCCCACATGGCCACGTGGCCGGTGTAACCCTGGATGACGTAGACCGACGGCAGGCGGGCGTCGCCGTCGTCGTACCCCGGGGGGACGTACACCCACAGGGGCCGCTCCACGGCGTCGCCGAGCGGGTTGCCGCGCAGCGCCGTCGAGGTCACGACGTGCTCGTCCATGCGGCCCGCCAGCTGACCGCGCCATGGCAGCGACACCACGCCTCCTCCGAGAGCACCGGGCCGACGCGGCACGGGGCCGGCCCAGGATGGCATGCCGTCGCCGACAGTGTCCGGCGTCGAGTCGGACAGTCGCGACGTCGGGCGGCGGGCGCCCCGGTCGGGCTGTCGCGACCTGGGCCACCCCGCCCGGGATCAGGGCCCGATCTCGGCCACTGGGTCCCCGACCTGGTACGTCTCGCCCTCCCGCGCCGTCAGTCGCACCCGCCCCGCCACCGGCGCGTCGACCTCGTTGGTGACCTTGTCCGTCTCCATCTCGTAGAGGGCCTGGCCCTTGGCGACGACGGCCCCGTCGTCGACCAGCCAGCGCGCCAGGACCGCCTCGGTCATCTCCATGCCGATCTTGGGCAGGCGCAGCAGCACGGCCGGGCGCTCAGCGCGAGAAGGCGATGACCCACTCGATCGCTTCGAGCAGGCGGTCGGGCCCGGGCAGGGCGAGGCGTTCGAGCCCCTTGGCGTAGGGGAGCGGGGCGGGCAGGGCCCCGACGCGCAGGACGGGCGCCGCCAGCCGGTCGAACAGCACCTCGGAGATCCCCGCGGCGAGCTCCGCCCCGAAACCGCCGGTGACGACGGCCTCGTGCAGGACGACGGCCCGGCGCGTGCGCCTGACCGAGTCCACGACGGCGGCCTCGTCGAGGGGGACGAGCGACCGCAGGTCGAGGACCTCGACCTCGACGCCGCGGGGGGCGAGGGCCTCGGCGACCGCCACCGCCTCGTGCACCTGGCGACCGTAGGTGACGACGGTCACGTCCGAGCCGGGCCGCTTGACGTCGGCCACGCCGAGCGGGACCGGCGTGCCGTCGACCGGCCCCTTGCGGGCGAGGAGGGGCACCTGCTCGATGAAGACACAGGGGTCCTCGTCGGCGATGCACGACGCCAGCAGGGCCCGGGCGTCCGACGGCGTGCTGGGCACGACGACCTTCAGCCCCGGGACGTGGGCGAGCCAGGCCTCGAGCATCTGCGAGTGCTGGGCCCCCACCTGCAGCCCGCCACCCACCGCGGTGCGCAGCACCATGGGGACGGGCGTGAGGCCACCGGACATGTAGCGGAGCTTGGCGGCGTGGTTGGCCAGCTGGTCGAGGCACAGCCCGAGGAAGTCCATGAACATCACCTCGGCCACGGGCCGCAGCCCGCCGAGGGCGGCGCCCACAGCCGCTCCCACGATGGCCTGCTCGGAGATGGGGGTGTCGCGCACCCGGTCCCTGCCGTGCTTGGCCGCCAGCCCCTTGGTCACCCCGAACACGCCCGTGTCGGAGATGTCCTCGCCGAGCAGCACCACGCGGTCATCCGCCGACAGGGCCTCGTCGAGCGCCAGCGTGATGGCGGACCGCACGCTCATGTCGCCTGCCGGTGCCGACGCCGGCACCGTCAGCGGCAGCGACCGCGAGACGACGTCGGTGAGCACCTCGTCGGCGCCGGGCTCGGGGAGGCCGAGGACCTCCGACAGGGTGCCGGTGGCCCGCGCCGCGCACCGGGCCTCCACCTCGGCCGCGGACTCCTCGGTGAGCAGCCCCTGCTCGATGAGTCGGCGCCGGAACCGGGCCACGGGCTCGTGCTCCCACGCGGCGGCGAGCTCGGCAGGGTCGACGTAGGCCATGCGATCGCCGAAGACGTGGCCGAAGAGCCGGTAGGTGACGGCCTCCACGAGGGTGGGGCCCTCCCCCGCCCGGGCCTGGGCGGCGGCCTCGGCGACGGCCTCGTACACGGCCACGGGGTCGTTGCCGTCGACGGTCACCCCGGGCATGCCGTAGGCCGCGGCGCGCTGCGCCACGTGCGCGGTGCGCTGATGGTCGGCGAAGGCGGTGTGCTCGCCGTAGCCGTTGTTCTGGCACAGGAACACGACCGGCAGCCGCCACACGGCGGCCAGGTTGGCCGCCTCGTGGAAGGCGCCGATGTTGGTGGCCCCGTCGCCGAACGAGGCGACCGTCACGCGCGGCCCGGCACCGCGGGCGGCACCGGAGCCCGCCGCCGGAGCCCCGGCGTGGTCACGCTGCGCCGCCCAGGCCAGGCCCGCGGCGATGGGTAGGCCCGAGCCGACCACGCCCGTCGTCAGCATGAGCCCGGCGTCGGGCCACACGACGTGCATGGGCCCGCCCTTCCCCTTGCCCGTGCCCTCGGCCCGCCCCACCATCTCGGCCAGCAGCGGGCGCAGCGGCACGCCCTTGGCGATCTGGTCGTGCATCCCCCGGTAGGTGGTCACGAGGTAGTCATCGGGACGCAGGGCGGCACCGAACCCCGCCGCCACGGCCTCCTGGCCGCGCGGCGAGTAGTAGGAGAGGGTCGCCTCGCCCGCCGAGATGGCGCTGCGCAGGGCGTCGTCGCAGGCCGCGATCAGCGTCATGGTGCCGAACATCTGCCGCAGGGTGTCGCCACCGGGTGTCATCGCCCCCACCGTATGCCGCCTGGCGCTCGGCCCGGGAGCCTCGGGACCTTGGACCCTGTTCGCGCCCGGGCCCCTGTGACGACAGTGTGGACATGGACAGCTTCTCGAACCACACCCCGTCGGCGGCGGCGCCCCCCCGGGACGACCCGTTCGACTCGGCGACCCGGGGCCTGCGAGAGGCCGGGGCCAGTGCCGACGAGCGGGACCTGGTCGAGTGGATCACGCGCCACGGCCGCGAGGAGGGCGTGCTCCTGGAGCGCTACGAGCGCCTGGCGCACGAGTCGACCTCGGCGGCGACCCGCTACCTCGTGCGTCTCATCATCGAGGACGAGCGCCGGCACCACCAGACCCTCGCCGAGATCGCCGAGGCGATCGCCTGGGGGACGCTCACGAGCCCCGTGCCCGCCCTGCCGCGCTCGGGGATCGGCGACGTCGACAACGACGCCGAGCTCGTCGCCCAGACCAAGGCGCTTCTCGCCTCGGAGAAGCGTGACCGAACGGAGCTCCGGCGCCTGCGGCGGCGGCTGCGCTCCTACACGGGCACGCTGTGGCCGCTGCTCGTCGACCTCATGCTGCTCGACACCGAGAAGCACACCCGCATCCTGGAATACGTCACCGGCCGCACGTCGCCCTGACACCGGCGGGCTCTCACCGTGCCCCGCGCAGCAGCACGCCCGGGCGCGCCCCGCAGTCCTCGCCGCCCTCGAACGTGGTCGTCCCCGACTTGACGGTGGCGAGGTAGCCCACAGCCCCCTGCACCAGTCGCCGCCCCCCGGCGGGCAGGTCGGCCACGACCCTCGGCGAGGTGAGCTGCAGTCGCTCGTAGTCGATCACGTTGATGTCGGCGAGCTTGCCGGGCTCGAGGGTGCCGCGGTCGGTGAGCCCGTAGAGCGCGGCGGTGTCGTGGGTCTGCTTCTTCACGACCCACTCGAGCGGCAGCCGCTCGCCGCGCGTCCGGTCGCGGGCCCAGTGCGTCAGCATGAACGTGGGCTGCGAGGAGTCGCAGATCGACCCGCAGTGGGCACCGCCGTCGGCGAGCCCGGCGGCGGCCCTCGGGTGCAGGAGCATCTCGCGCACGGGGTCGAGGCTCAGCGACGCGTAGTTGAGGATCGGCACGTACAGCAGGCCGTGCCCGTCGTCCGCGAGCATGACGTCGTAGGCCACGTCCAGGGGGTCGCGGCCCGCCGCCGCTGCCACCGCCGCCAGCGAGTCCTCGGGGCCCGGCTCGTAGTTCGGCGGCGTGCCGAGGACGAACGTCATGGCGAACCCGTCCGCCAGGGCCCGGGCCGTGGCCTCGTCGGGCCGGAACGACAGGATGTCCCGGCGCACCGACGGGTCGCGCAGGGCCGCCGCCAGATCGGCGTCCGCCAGCCGGCGCGCCTTGAGCGCCTGGTACGCGGGGACGACGTCGAGGACGCAGTAGGTGGTGTGGTGGCCCGACAGCAGGCCGGTGGCCCGGGCGGCGACCTGCGGCCACAGCTGCGCACCCTCGTCGGCGGCGGCCAGCGACGCGTCCATCAGCTCGCGCCACAGGTCGGGGGCCGGGGGGACCTGGAGGAGGGCGAACGTCACGGGCCGGCCGATGGCGGCGGACAGGCGGCGCATCCAGTCGACCTCCTTGGCCGGCGCGGCGAGGTCCTCGCCGGCCACGCCGACGGGCGCGAGCTCGAAGATCCCGGTGCCGAGCTCGCCCAGCGCGGCACCGATCCCGAAGAGCTCCTCCTCGGCGGCGAAGGTCCCCGGCACCGGCTCGCCGTCGATGGCGCGGTGGGCGATGGTGCGGGACGTGGAGAAACCCAGCGCGCCGACGGCGAGGGCCTCGGCCACGATGGCGCGCATGGCGGCGATGTCCGCGGCGTCGGCGGGCTCGTTGCGGGCGCCGCGCTCGCCCATCACATAGGCGCGCACCGCGCCGTGGGCCACCTGCGTGCCCACGTCGACGGTCCAGCGGCGGCGCTCCAGCGCGTCGAGGTACTCGGGGAACGTTTCCCACTCCCACTCGATCCCCTCGGCGAGCGCCGTGCCCGGGATGTCCTCGACACCCTCCATGAGGCCGATCAGCCAGTCGTGACGGTCAGGGCGGGCGGGAGCGAACCCCACGCCGCAATTGCCGGTCACGAGCGTGGTGACGCCATGCCACGCGCTCGGGGCCAGGACCTCGTCCCACGTGGCCTGCCCGTCGTAGTGGGTGTGGACGTCCACCCACCCGGGGGTGACCAGCATGCCCTCGGCGTCGATCACGCGGCGGGCGGCGGCGCCGGCCAGCGCACCCACGATGGAGATGCGGCCGTCGTCGACAGCCACGTCGGCGGTGAGCGGCGGTGACCCGGTGCCGTCCACGACGGTGCCGGCACGGACGATCAGGTCGTGCACGCTGTCCCTCCTTGCCGGCCCGTGGCCCCCTCGCCGGTGGTGCGGGACTCATGGTGACACCGGGGGCGCACCCCCACAAGGAGGGCCGCGAGCGGATCAGCCGGGGAGGTCGGCCGGGTCGTCGGCGAGCTGCATGCGCAGGACGTGCTTCTGCACCTTGCCGCTCGCCGTGAGCGGCAAGGTGTCGACGAAGCGCCACCGGCGCGGCACCTTGAAAGCCGCCAGCCGCTCGCGGAGGTACCCCTCGAGCCCGACCCCGGACGGGGAGCGCCCCGCCACGGGCAGGACGACCGCCACGGCCGCCTCCCCCCAGCGGTCGTCGGGCACGCCCACCACGGCGACCCGGGCCACGTCGGGGTGCTCGGCGAGGGCGTTCTCGATCTCGACGGGGAAGATGTTCTCGCCTCCCGAGACGATCATCTCCTTCAGGCGCCCCGCCATGCGCAGGAACCCGCGGTCGTCCATGGTCACGAGGTCGCCCGTGCGCAGCCACCCGCCGGCCCGGAAGCTCGCCGCCGTCGCCTCGGGCAGCTCGTGGTAGCCGGCCATCACGTTGGGCCCGCGCACCTCGAGCTCACCGACCGCGCCGCAGGGCACCACGGCACCGGAGGCCGGGTCCACCACCCGGGCGCTCACGCCCGGCAGCGGCACGCCCAGGGAGGCGGCCTTGTCCTCGGGCGCGTCGTCGAGGTGGGTCTGCGAGATGAATCCGCTCGCCTCGGTCTGGCCGAACACGATGGCGAACTGCACGCCGAGGGCCTTCTCCACGTGGCGCACGAGCTCCGTGGGGACGACGGCCCCTCCCCCGCTCACGGCCCGCAGCGAGGACAGGTCCCGGCGGGTGAAGTCGGGGTGCTCGACGAGCGCGAGCAGCATGGTCGGCACCCCGCAGGTCAGGGTGGCCCGCTCGCGCTCCACCAGCTCGAGGACCAGTCCGGGGTCGAACGACGGCACGAGCACGGTGGTGGCCGACGACTGGCACAGCTGAAAGGCGACCACCTGCCCGCCCACGTGGAACAGCGGCATGGTGTGCACGTAGACGTCGCCCGGCCGCATGCCGAACCGCAGGGCACCGAGGCGCGCCGCGTTCGTCATGCCCCGGTGGGTCAGCAGCGCCCCTTTGGGGACGCCGGTGGTCCCCGACGTGTACACGAGCTGGGCCACGTCGTCGGGGCCCATGACCCGCGAGGGCGCGGCGTCCCACGATGGGGGCCCTGCCTCCGGTGAGCCTGCCTCCGGTGAGCCTGCCTCCGGTGAGCCTGCGACGGGGGGACAGAAGGCCTCCCACGCACCGAGGTCGACGACCTCCCGCAGGGCGGGGATCGTGGCGCGCACCGACGCCAGGGTGGCGGCGAGGTCGAGGCCCCGGTGCTCGGCCACGAGGAACAGGCCCGACGCCCCCGACTGACGCAGCACGTGGCCCACCTCCTCGGCGCGCAGCTGGGGGTTGACGGGGACGAGCACCAAGCCCGCCAACGCCGCCGCGTAGGTGAGGACGAGCGACTCGGGGATGCTCGGGGCCCACACCGCCACCCGCTCGCCCGGCGCGAACCGCTCGACCAGGGCGTGCGCGGCGCGGGTGGCGTCGGCGAGGAGCTGCGCGTACGTCCACCGGCGCCGCTCGTCGAGCTCGGGGACACCCTCCACGAGTGCGACGGTGTCGGGACTGCGACGCGCCGCGTCGCGCAGGATCCCGCCCACCGTCGTGCCCAGGGGGCCATCGGCATCGTCCGCCTCCCAGCAGGAGGTGAGCAGGGGTGCGGGCCGGGGCACGGTCACTCCCCCAGGTACGAGCCGAGTGTGTCGTGGAAGTGGCGGATGCGGCTCTCCTGGTAGCTCGCCAGGGTGACGGCGGGGCCGTCGGACGCCTCGAGGCCGCGCTGGACCCGCGCCAGCGTGGCCGTGTCCTGGTCGAGGATGCGGCCGAGGTACCCGAGCTCGGGGGCGTCGGCCCAGCGCTCGCCGTCGGCCAGGTGGCGCGTCGGGGAAGGTGCGGGCCGCGGGCCGCCCACCGGCACGGGCTCGAGCAGCATGACGTCCATCACGGCGCGGCGGTGGTCGTCGCCGTCGGGCCGGAACCGGTAGGCGAGGGGGGTGGTGTACCCGGCCCACGGCACGAAGTTGGGGAAGACGAAGTACTCGATGGCGTCGAGGGCCTCGCAGTCGGTGACGGTGGAATAGTCGCCCCCCGTGCGCTCGGCCAGTCGCCGCCGGGTGCGATCGGCCAGCACCTGCCGGGCCGTGGACCCGTCGGGGACCACCGCGTCGGGGTCGTCCTTGGTGAGGAACATGGCGTCGACGATGTCCTGCTCGGCCACGGGGTGCCCCACGTGCTCGCTGGCGATACCGACGGGCGTGATCATGCGGTTGACGTGGCGGACACCGTCGTACACGTCGTACTGGGTCTGCGCGTCGCCACTGGTGGTGAGCAGCTGCGGATGGACGGCCACGGTGTGGTAGCTCTCGATGAACGCCTCGAGGGCCACCTTCCAATTGCACGGCACCGCGCCCACCACGTGCGCGGCGAGGTACCGGTCACCGAGGTCCCACGGGGCGAAGTGCTCGGGGAGGATCTCGAGGTAGTCCTCGAGGGGCTCCGCCTCGGGGTCGACCGTCACGAAGACGAAGCCCCCCCACGTCCCCACCCGGGCCTCGGGCAGGCCGAAGCTCGCCGCGTCGACGTGGGGGAAGTCCCAGGGGCACGGCATGCCGGCGAAGGAGCCGTCGAGATCCCAGGTGAAGCCGTGGAACGGGCAGCGCAACTCGCCGATGTGGCCGGGCTGCGTGCGCAGCTGCGTCCCCCGGTGCAGGCACGAGTTGTGGAAGGCGCGGAGCTCGCCGGGTGCGCTGCGCACGACGACGAGCGACACTCCGGGCGCGGCGTAGACGACGCAGTCGCCGACCTCGGGGACCTGCTCCTCGCGGCACGCCATCTGCCACACCCGCCGCCACACCCGGTCGACCTCGAGGTCGTGCACGGCGCGGCTCGTGTAGCGCGCCCGGGCCACACCCGACGGCCGTCCACCGGCGGCGTCCTCCAGGGCGCTGCCCACGGCGCGCAGGGCAGGGGGCACGGGGCGGGTCTCCTGGTCGAGCAGCGCCTGCACGATGCGGGCGCCGTGCGGCACGTCGCGCCGGGCGTCGGCGGCCGGGCCCCGGCGGGTGTCGGTCACCGGTCGCCCGCCGCGGCCTCGCCGGCGCGGAACCCGAAGACGAGCGCCGGGCCCAGGGTGGCCCCACCCGCGGCGGTGGCGGTGCCGAACGGGCTGGCGGCGGCGTTGCCCGCGGCGTAGAGGCCGGCGATCGGCCGGCCCGACGCCGACAGCACGCGCCCGCGGTCGTCGGTGCGCGGCCCCCCCTTGGTGCCCATGCATCCGAGGTGCACGTCCAGCGCGTAGAAGGGGGCCTCGGTGATCGGTGCCAACGTCGGGTGCGCAGCGCCCGGGTCCCCGATCCACCGGTCGTAGGGATACGAGCCCCGGCCGAAGTCGGGGTCCTCGCCGATCGCCGCGCCGGCGTTGAAGCGGGCCACCGTCGCCGCCAGCGCGTCGCCCGGCAACCCGGTGGCGCGTGCCAGCCCGGCGAGGTCGTCTCCCCGCACCAGCCATCCGGGGTCGGGCCCGCCGGGGTCGAGCGGCCCGACGGGGTACCGGTGGCGGTAGGCGGCGTCGAAGACGAGCCACCAGGGCGCCGTCCCCCGCGCCGGCGCCGGCGCCGGCGCGTCGGTACCCGGGCCGGCACCCCGCATCGCCCGGCCCACGTCGCCGTAGTTCTGGGCCTCGTCCACGAACCGCCGGCCGGTGGCGTCGACCATGATCGCCCCCGGTTGGGCGCGCTCCCCGTGCAGTGGCCGGTAGTGGGCGGTGCCCCCGACCGCCTCGCCCGGCACCGCCATCGCCGGCATCCACCAGCTCTCCGCCGTGTTGCCGAGCACGGCACCGGCCGCCCGCGCCATGCGCACGGCGTCGCCGGCGCAGCCCGGCGGCCCCATGGGGGCGACGGCCGCGCCCGGCAGCAGCTCGGCCACCAAGCCGGCGTCGTGCTGGAAGCCACCGGCGGCGAGCACGACCCGTCCCGTGTGGTGTTGCCCGTCGACGACCACGCCCGTCACCGCGCCGTCGTCGACCATCAGGGCGCCGGCACGCGCCCGCGTCCTCACCTCGGCGCCGGCGTCGAGGACCGCGGCGAGCAGGCCACCCACGAGGGCGCGGCCGCGCACATGGCCACGCAGCACCACCCCGTCGTTGGCCGGCACGGCCCGCGATCGCGCCGACGGGGTCGCCTCCGCCGGGCTCGGCTGGTCGAGGGCGGGCTGGATGCGGGCCTCGACCGCCGCCGGGAGCCGGAGGGCCCGCGGCCACAGCGACCGCCCACCCGCGCTGGCGCCGGTGAGCTCGCCGCGGTAGTCGGGCCAGTGGGCGAGCACCTCCCACTGCAGGGGTGTGCGCCGCTCCAGCTCGGCGGCCACCCTGCCGGCGTCGGAGACGAAGGCGCGCATGAGCCCGACGTCCACGTCGCCGCCCGCCGCCGCGCACAGGTACGCCAGCGCTCGGCCCGCATCGTCGTCGCCGCACACCCCCGGCGCGCGCCCGTGGCCCGGCAGCCACGCCACGCCGCCCGACATGGCGGTCGTCCCCCCCACGGCGCCCGCGCCTTCGAGCACGAGCACGTCGGCGCCCGCACCCGCGGCGGCCAGGGCGGCCGTGAGCCCGGCCGCTCCGGACCCCACCACGACCACAGACGCCGCGCCCCGCACCGGCTTAGGGTAGGCCCGCGCTCCGCCCCACCGCGGGTGGGCACGGGCCTGCTGGCGCCGGGGCGCGGTGGCCTACGACACCGGCGGGGTGAGCAGGGCGGCGATCTCCCCGGCGATCTGGCCCGCCGGCGGGAGCCCGGGCACGTCCTGCATCGGCTCGGGGTCGGCGCCCTCGGCGATGCTGTGCCAACGCCGGACGGCGAGGTCCACGAACTCGGGGTGCGGCAGGACCCAGAACCGGGCGGCCTCGACGGCGTCGGCCACGGCGTCAGCCACGGCGGCGACGGGGGCCCCTTCGTCGAGGGCCCGCCGGACATGGGTGGCGATCACGCCGCTGCCGAACCCGTGCGGCGGGACGGCCCCCATGTGCCCCGGCCAATTGCGCTCGGCGTCGATGATCCCGGTGCGCACCCATCCCGGGCACAGGACGCTCACCCCGACGGGCAGCCCCGTCATGCGCAGCGTGGTGTAGAGGTCCTCGGTCAGCGCCACCACGGCGTGCTTGGTGGCGTCGTACGCCGCACCGAACCCCGGCGCGAGCCCGGCCATGCTGGCGGTGTTGACGATGTGCCCCTCACCCTGGGCGACGAGGAGCGGCAGGAACGCCCGGACGCCGTGGACGACGCCCCACAGGTTGACGCCCACCACCCACTCCCATGCGGCCAGCGGGCCGGACCACGGGTCGGCCAGGCTCACCACCCCGGCGTTGTTGCACACGACGTGGACGGACCCGAACCGCTCCACGGCGGCGGCCGCCAACGATTCCACCGCCCGGGGATCGCTCACGTCGGTGACCACCGCCAGCGTCGACACGCCGGCCGCGCCCACCCGTTCGGATGCCGCCTGCAGGCCCGGCTCGTCGACGTCGGCGAGCACCACGTCGAGCCCCGACCGGGCGAACCGCTCCGCCAGCCCGAGGCCGATCCCGCTCGCCGCCCCCGTGACGACGGCCACCTTGCCTGCGTCCAACCGCATCATCGCCTCCTTGTCAGGCCCGGGCGACCCGCCCGGCTCCTCTCCGATCGCGCCGTCCCGATCCTCGCACCATCCCGCAGCGCGCGGGCCTCAGCGCATGGGCCGCGGCGCAGGGGCCCCATCGGAGGGGCGGCGGCGGTCCCCGGGACCCGGCCGGGCACGAGCGGGCGCGGTAGCGTTCGGGCATGGCACGGATCTCGTTCCCCGAACGCGGCTACGGCGAGCACGTCGACTGGGCGCTGCTGCGCCCGGAGATGGCGGTGGGCATGGGCGCGCTCTCCGATGCCGTCTACACCAACACCACGCTCGCGCTGCGCGAGCGCGAGGCCGCCCGGTGGACGATCGCCCTCATCAACGACTGCGTGGTGTGCCAGGACACCCGCGCCCGCCACGGTGCGGCCGCCGGCGTCGACGAGGGCTTCTACGGCGAGGTCGCCGACTGGCGGGCGAGCTCGGCGCTGAGCGAGCGCGAGCGCCTCGCCGCCGAATTCGCCCAGCGCTTCGCCATCGACCACCTGGGCATGGGCGACGACCTGTGGGGACGGCTGCACGCGGCGTTCTCCGACGAGGAGCTCGCCGACCTCACCATGTGCTGCGGGATGTTCCTCGGGCTCGGGCGGGTGCTCGCCGTCGTGGGCGTGCGCGCCCCCGACGAGCGCATCCTGGTCTGAGCGCGACGCGCCGGGGCGCCGCGCCCCGGGCGGGCGCCGCGGCCGGCCGGGGGCACGGCGGCGTCAGGAGTGCCCGAGGACCGGATGGGCGAGGTAGGGCTCCTCGAGGCGGGCGATCTCCTCGGCGGCGAGGGACAGCTTCTCGGCCGCCAGCGCGTCGGTGAGGTGGGCCAGCTTGGTGGCGCCCACGATCGGGGCGGTGACGCCGGGCTTGTGCAGCAGCCACGCCAGCGCCACCTGCGCCGGCGGGACGTCGCGCTCGGCGGCCACGGCGGCGACGCGGTCCACCACGTCGAAGTCCGACGGCTGGCTGTAGAGGTAGTCCGTGAAGGGATCGGTCCCCGAGCGGGTGGTGCGCCGCTCGCCGTCGCGGGTGCGGTTGCCGGTGAGCACGCCCCGGGCGAGGGGGCTCCACGGGATGACCCCGACCCCCTGGTCGACGCACTGGGGGATCATCTCGCGCTCCTCCTCCCGATAGAGGAGGTTGTAGTGCGGCTGCATCGACACGAACCGGGTCCAACCGTTGCGGTCGGCCACATGCTGCGCCTTGGCGAACTGCCAGGCGAACATGCTGCTGGCGCCGATGTACCGCGCCTTGCCCGACCGGACGACGTCGTGCAGGGCGGCCATGGTCTCCTCGATGGGCGTGCGGTAGTCCCAGCGGTGGACCTGGTAGAGGTCGACGTAGTCCATGCCGAGCCGACCGAGCGAGGCGTCGATGGCCGACAGCACGTGCTTGCGCGACAGACCGCCGCCGTTCTCCCCCGGGGTCACCGGCATGAACACCTTGGTGGCGATGACGACCTCGTCGCGGGTGAGCATCTTGCCCACGAGCCGGCCGGTGGCGACTTCGCTGGCCCCGTTCGAGTACGTGTCGGCGGTATCGAAGAAGGTGACGCCCCCCTCCACCGCCGCCCGCACGATGGGCTCGGCGGCGTCCTCGTCGAGCACCCAGGCGCGGTCGCTGTCGTTGCCGAAGCTCATCATCCCGAGACAGACGCGCGACACGCGCAGGCCCGTGCTCCCCAGGTTTACGTACTCCATCGGCACCTCACCGCTCGGTCGTGGGCGCCGTCGCGCCCGGTCGGCCCCACCTTATGCGTGTGCTGTGGGGGCCCCGCCCGTCAGGTGGCGGGCCACAACCTCGCCGTGGCCAGGTCCGCTCCCGCCCGCAGCGCCCTGAGCTTCTCCCACACCACCGACGGGGCGATGTCGCCGATGCCCGCCGACGTGTCGAAGCCGCAGTCGGTGCCGGCGACCACGCGCCGGGGGTCCCCCACGGCGTCCACCACCCGCTCCAGGCGCTCGGCCACCACCTGGGGATGCTCGACGTAGTTGGTGGTGGTGTCGATCACCCCGGCCACGAGGGCCATGCCCGCCGGGAGCGGGTGCCGTTCGAAGCAGCGGTACTCGTGGGCGTGGCGCGGGTTGGCCATCGACACCACGAGGGCGCCCACCCGGGCCCGGTAGAGCAGGGGCAGGATCTCGTCGAGGGGGACGTCGAGCGTGTGCGGTCCCTCGTAGTTCCCCCAGCACACATGGAGCCGTACCCGGTCGGCGGCGATCCCCTCGAGGGCGCCGTTGACGGCCCCCACCACCAGCTCGACCCAGGCCAGGAAGTCGTCCAGGGGGCGCGGCGCGAACAGGGTGTGCCGCTCCAGCGCGAGGTCGGGGGCGTCGATCTGCAGGAGCAGCCCCCGATCCACGATGGCGCGGTACTCGACCCGCATCGCCGCGGCCACGGCGTCGACGTACTCCTCCATCGACGGGTAGTGGCGGTTCTCCATCGCCGCGGCCACGATGCCCGGCGACGCCGCCGTCATGAACGTCTGCTCGAACGGGGCGCCGGCCACCAGCGCACACTCGGCGTCGACCTCGGTGGTGTCGCGGTAGGCCACGGCGCCTACCGCCGCCGGTGCGGCCATCAGGTTCACCTGGCGGCGACGGTTGCGCGGCACCACCAGGTCCAGGAAGTCGGGATGGTCCAGGAGGTCCTGCATGAGCGGGCGCTCGCTCGCCCCGCCGAACCCCGTCATGCGGTGCCGGACATAGGTGAAGAAGCTCTCGCGGCTCTGCTCCCCGTCGTTGCCGATGTCGATGCCGGCGTCGACCTGGGCGGCCACGACGGCTGCGGTGGCCGCCTCCACCGCCCGGCGCAATTCGTCGGGGTCGACCACCTCGCCCCGACTGCGGCGCCCGTGCAGCTCGGCGAGGGCCCGGGGCCGCGGCAGGCTCCCGGCGTGCGTGGTGCGGATGCGGTCCCCGCCCCCAGCCACGGTGCCTACCCGTGTGCCGGTCCCGGCCGGTCGCCCCCGGCCGGGACCGCCACGTCGATCAGCTCGATCAGCACGCCGTCGGGATCGTCGAGGGTCACCATGGACACCGGCCCCGCCGGACCGGGCTGCTCGATCCGGCGGAACGGGCCGTACCCCAGGCCGGCCAGGCGCCCGAGCGCCTCCTCCACGTCGACGAAGAACGACAGCAGGAAGAAGCCGGCGGGCGGCTGCCCCGGCGGCGGCCCCGGCGACGGGCCGGCGGCGCCCGCGGCGTGCCGGGCGCCCGGGCCGGCCGGGGGCCCGGCACCGAAGACGACGAGCTCGACCACCCCGGCGTCGGGGTGGCTGCGGTCGCCGAGGAAGACGGACCGCAGCCGCGTCGTCGGGACGTCGAACAGTGCCGGCCAGTCGCCGTCGAACCCCCGGTCCATGAGCACGTCGAGGCCGAGCCCGTCGCGGTAGAAGGCCACGCTGGCGTCGAGGTCGCGGACGTGGACGGCGCTGTGGTGGACGCGGGCCCCCATCGGCGCGCTACGACCCCAGGCTCTCGGCCGGGTCGATCGGGCTCCACAGTGACACGCCGCCGTCGGCGGCCAACACCTGCCCGGTCACCCAGTCGAGTCGCAGCAACGCCGTGATGGCGTGGGCGACGCCCTGCGGTGTCCCGATCTCCCCGAGGGCGGCACGCTCGGCGACGCGCGCCCGGAACCCGGGCAGTCGCGTGGTCGACGCGAACATCGGGGTGTCTGTCGTCCCCGGGGCCACGGCGTTCACCCGTATGCCGAAGGGCCCGAGCTCTCGGGCGGCCACGCGCACCAATGCCGCCACGCCGGCCTTGGACACGCTGTAGTGGCCCATCATCCGGTCGGCGAGGAACCCCGAGATCGAGCCCACGGCCACGACCGCGCCGCCCCGACCGCCCGCCACCATCGCCCTGCCCACTTCGCGCAGGCACAGGAAGGTGCCCCGCAGGTTGACCCCGATCACCCGGTCCCACTCGGCGCTCGACAGGTCGACCAGCGCGCCGAAACCGCCGACGCCGGCATTGAGCACGGCCACGTCGATGCCCCCGAGGGCGTCGTGGGCCCGGCGCACGCCGGAGACGACCTCCTCCTCCACCGAGATGTCGCACCGCAGCGCCAGGTCCACGGCGACAGGGACGTCCTGGACGTCGATGACGGCCACGCGGGCCCCCGCGGCGCGCAGGAGCTCGGTGGTGGCGAGACCGATGCCGCTCGCTCCCCCCGTGACCAGCGCCGCCGCTCCTTCGAGCTCCACCGCCCCTCCCCGCTCAGCCTCGCCCGGCCAGGAAGCCTTCCACGTCGGGACGGCCGGGGCGCGCCGTCACGAGGTCAGGACCGAGATGGTGATCAGGACGGCGTCGTAGACGAAGTGGGCGGCGATGGGACGGTTGAGGCGGCGGTGCTTCTGGAACGACCGGGTGACGTAGTAGCCGAAGGGCACCGTGAGCAGGAAGCCGAGCCCGTAGTAGACGTGGTAGCTCGTGCGCAGGGTCAGGCTCAGCGCGAGCGCCCGCTGTGGTGACCAGCCAAACTGCTCCAGCCTGGTGAGGAGGTACCCGTTGACGATCACCTCCTCGGTGATCGACGTCGTGGCCGCGATGACCAGGCCGTAGACGACGTAGTACGCGGGGACGTGCGTCACGACCGTCGGGTTCACCACCTTGGTGTTGCCCGCCAACAACGCCGCGAACGGGATGAGCAGCGCGATGGCGGTCCCGTACGCGGCGGCCGCCAGCCCCAGGCCCGGCCACACGTCCGCCATGAACCGGGGCCGGCCGAGCCCGATGGAGGACGGGGGTTGCCCGGTGCGCGCCAGCAGGAGGAGCGCCACGGGGACGACCACGGCGATGGCGAGGTAGTTGACGATCCCCAGGATCATGTTGGTGAGGGGATGCCCCGGCAGCACCGTCGGGAACCGGTCGACGTCGCTGACGCCCTGCAGGTGGCGGACGAGGACCGTCACCGCCGAGACCACGCCGGGGAACACGAAGGCGAGGACCACGAACCAGGTCTCCCGCACGAGGTTGCGCCGCGTGGGCGCCTCGAAGCGCACGGGCGGGAGCGGCGGGGGGCCCGGCGCCCGGGGCGGGGGCCCGTACAGCGGCGGTGCCACGCCTCCGGCGGCCGGCACCCAGAACTGCCACCCGGGGGGCGGGGGCGGCCACGCCGGGGGCGGCTGCCACCCTGCCGGCGGCGTCCACCCGGGGGGCGGTGGCGGCCAGGCCGGCGGGGCACGCCACACCCACACCGCGCCCGGCGGGGGGGTCGGGTGCCCGGAGCCCGGCGGAGGCGGGGGCGGGGGCTGGTCCGCGGGGGTCACGCAGGGCCGCCCGGACTACGTGGGCCGGGCGGCGGGAGCGCCCCACGATCCCTCCAGCGCCACAGCGTCGGGGGAACCGCTGTCGGCGATGGCGGGAGCGGCCCGGGCGCTGTCGGCGGCGCCACGGGCGCTCACGCTGTCGCGCAGCGGGATCTCCTTGAGGAACAGGGCGAAGACGAGGGCGATCCCCGCCAGCGGGACGCCGACGACGAACACGAGGTGCAGGGAGCGCACGAAGGACTCCACCACACCGGCTCGCACCGCCGGGGGCAACGCGTGGAGGGCCTTCGGCGTGATGGTGAACGACTGCGACAGGTCGAGCGTCGTGCGGCCGTGGACCAGGCGCGGCAGCCAGAAGCCGAGCCTGCTCACGAGCACCGCGCCGAGCATGGCGGTGCCGCTCGCCGCCCCGATGTTGCGGAAGAAGCTGATCGCCGAGGTGGCGCTGCCGATGTCGCGGCGGTCGACGGCGTTCTGGACGGCGACGACGGCGATCTGCAGCGTCATCCCCATACCCACGCCGAAGACGACCAGGTAGCCGCTCGACACGAGCAGCGAGGTGTGGGCACCCAGGTGGACGAGGAGCCACATCCCGAGGGTCATGAGCGCAGTCCCCGACACGGGGAAGACCTTGTAGCGGCCGGAGCGCGTCACCAGCCGGCCCGACACGATCGAGGTCGTGAGCATCCCGGCCATGAGGGGCAGGAGCAGCACGCCCGAGCGTGTGGGTGACACGCCGTCGACGAGCTGGAGGTAGACGGGGATGTAGATGGTGACGGCGAACATGGCCGCCGTCACGAAGAACGTCATCCCCAACGCGGCCCGGACCACCGGCCGGGTGAAGGCGCGCGGCGGGAAGATCGGCTCGGGAGCCCGCCGCTCCCACCACACGACGGCCACGATCATGGCGAGCGACAGCACCACGAGGCCGATGATCGTCGGTGACCCCCACGGCAACGAGCGCCCTCCGAGCACGGTGACGAGCAACAGCGGGGTCACCGCCCCCACCAACAGGGCCGAACCCAGGTAATCGATGGAATGGTCGCCGCGGGCGGGCACCGGCAGCCGCAGGACGGCGCTCGTGATGACGAGGGCGAGGATCCCCACCGGGACGTTGATGTAGAAGATCCAGCGCCAGGTCAGGTGATCGGTCAGGAAGCCGCCGGCGAGGGGGCCGCCGAAGCTGGCGAGCGCGAACACGGCCCCGAAGTACCCCTGGTAGCGACCCCGCTCCCTGGGGCTCACGATGTCGCCGACGATGGCCATGGCGAGCGCCATCAGGCCGCCGCCGCCGAGGCCCTGCAACGCCCGGAAGGCGATCAGCTGGTCCATGTTGCGGCTGAGTCCCGACAGCGCGGAGCCGGCGAGGAAGATCACGATGGCGATCTGGAAGATCTTCTTGCGCCCGTAGAGGTCGGAGATCTTGCCGTACAGCGGCGTCGACAGCGTGGTGGTGAGCAGGTAGGCCGTCACCACCCACGACAGATGGTTGAGCCCGTGCAGCTCCCCCACGATCGTCGGCAGGGCCGTCGCCACGATCGTCTGGTCCAGCGCGGCGAGGAGCATGCCCAGCATGAGCCCGCTGAGCACGATCAGGACCTGGCGGTGGGTGAGGTCTCCGCTGGTCTGGTCGCGGGGGACGCCGCTTCGGGGCTCGGACATGACTCGCCCCGAGGCTACCGGGGTGCGACCCAGCCGATTCCCCGTGCCGGTCCGGCGGCCCCGGGGAGCGCGACCGGCGCGACGGGCCCACCGGGGTCCCGCCGCCGGGATACGTCAGCAGGCGGCCCCGGCGGGGGCCAAGGACTCGCGCTCGTCGAGGAACGACCACCACGCCGCAGCGGCGGCACCGGCGGCCGAGCGCACCGGCCCGGTGTCGTCGCCGACGGCGGCGATGGCATCGACGATCCACGCGCCGTGGGCCTCGTCGATGCCGGCGTGCACGTCCCAGAACCGGGTGCCGTCCCCGGTCACCCCGTACCGGGCGCGCAGGCCGTCGGCCTTGGACGCCGCGATCCCGGGGGCCTGGACCTCGTAGGCGGCCAACGCGGCCAGCGCGGCCAGCGGCGACTCGGCCGCCACGGACGAGTAGGTCTCGACCAGCGCGGCCGTGGCCGGCGTGGCCTCGACGCCCGACGGTGCCCCGACGGCCCGGGCGAAGCCTTCGAACAGCTCCACGTGGGGCTCGGGGACACCGCGCTCGTCATCGAGGTTGGCCTGGACGAGCGCACGCGCCACCGGGTCCTCGAGCTGGGTGACCACCCGCTGGAGCACGTCGGGGAGCGCCGCCTCGAAGTGCCGGTACTGCGCGGCATAGGCGGCCAGCTCGTGTCGTTCGAGCGTCCCCGCCTCCCACCGGCGGTAGAAGGGATGGTCGAGGAGGCGGCGGTCCCGGAGCACCTCGGCGAGCACGGCGTCGACGTCGGATCGGAGCATGCGCGCATGGTACCCGGTGACCCCGGGCCGGGCGGCGACGTTTCCCGGCGGGCACGGGACGGAGGCCACGCTGGGCCGGGCACCGCTGGCGGCGGGCATCGCGGCCCGGTAGCCGTGCGTGGCACGGCAAGATAGAGGTCTCACCGGGTCCAAAGCTGCCGCAAAGCGCGCTCACAGGTAGCGGCGCTCTACTCGGGTTGTAGACGAGGCAACGCGACGCCCGCCGCGAGCCCCCGAGACGAGGAGGGGCCTTGAGCGACACGATCGAACCAGCTGCGACATCCGACCCGACGCCGAACGGCGGGGACGCGATCGGGCGCGGGCTCCCCACCGACGGCGCCGTACCACCCCCGACGGCGCCGTCGGCCGAGCCGACCTTCGCCGATCCCACCGCCCCCCCGGCTCCGCCCACCGCCCCCCCGGCTCCGCCCGCCGCTCCCGCCGCTCCCGCCGCTCCCGCCGCTCCCGGCACCTTCTCCCCGGCCGCCACCTATCCACCGCCGCCCGCCTACCCCCCGGGGTCCGTCTACCCGCCGGGAGCCCCCTATCCCCCCGGTGCCCCCTATCCCCCCGGCGCCTCATACCCGCCGGGAGCCCCCTACCCGCCGGGAGCCCCCTACCCGCCGGGGACCGCCCGTCCTCCGGCGCCGCCCTACCCGTCCCTGCTGTCGCACCGCGCCGGACCCGCACCGACCCCTCCACCTCCTGCCGGCGCGTCCGGCGACACCTGGGTGCACCAACCCGTCGGCGGAGGTGCGAGCGGCGGCGGTCCGCAGGGGCCGTCGGGACCGGGCGACGCGTACCAGCCCTGGAACGCCGGGGGGCACTGGGGCCCACCGGGGCACTGGGGTGGCCCGGCCGTGTGGATCCCCCTGCAGGGCAGACCCCGGAACCATCCCCTGCGTGTCCTCGCCATCAGCCTGGCGGTCGTCATCGTGGCCGCCGTCGGCGTGGCGGTGGGCCGCACGTCCACCGAGAACGGAACGTTCGTCCCCGCCTTCAACGGGTCGTCGCCGCAGTCGTCGCAAGCGGGCGGCAACGCGGACACGTCGACGATCGCCGCCAAGGTCGACCCGGGCGTCGTCGACATCACCACGAAGCTCGGCTTCGAAGGCGGCGAGGCGGCGGGCACCGGCATGGTGCTCACCTCGTCGGGTGAGGTGCTCACCAACAACCACGTCGTGGCCGGCGCCACCAGCATCAGCGTCACCGACGTCGGCAACGGCCAGACCTACACCGCCACCGTGGTGGGCACCGACCGGTCCGACGACATCGCCGTGCTCCGCCTGGTGGGCGCGTCGGGCCTGAAGACCGTGTCCATCGGCAAGTCGTCGGCGGTCGCCGTCGGCGACGCCGTGACCGCCATCGGGAACGCCGGCGGTGTGGGCGGGACGCCCAGCGTCGCCGGCGGCAGCGTCACCGCGCTCGACCAGGCCATCACCGCCAGTGATCAGTCCGACGGCAGCACCGAGCAGCTGACCGGGCTCATCCAGACCAATGCCGCGCTCCAGCCGGGGGACTCGGGCGGCCCGCTCGTCGATTCCCAGGGACAGGTCGTCGGCATCGACACGGCCGCCTCGAGCGGGTTCCAGTTCCAGTCGGGCGCGAGCGAAGGGTTCGCCATCCCCATCGACCACGCCATCGCGATCGCCCGGCAGATCATCTCCGGGCAGGGGTCGGCCACCGTCCACATCGGCGCCGCGGCCCTCATCGGGGTGCGCGTCACCGATTCGACGTTCACCGCCGGTGCACAGGTCGTCGCGGTCGAGCCGGGCACCCCCGCCGATCAGGCGGGCATCGTGGCCGGCGACGTGATCGTGTCACTCGGCGGACAGACGGTCGACTCCGCCAACACGCTCACCACACTGATGGGCCGCCACCACCCCGGCGACAAGGTCCAGCTCGACTGGGTCGACCAGGCGGGCACCCAGCACAGCGCCACCGTGCAGCTCGCCACCGGGCCCGCCAGCTGAGCGCGGCACCGACGCGCGCCGGCGCGCCGAGGCGGGGGGCCGCGCCCGCACCGCCGGGACGACGCGCCCGTGGCGTGGCCGGCCTCGTGCTGACCCCGGGCGCGAGCGCCGGACGCGACCAGCCCGCCCTCGTCGCCATCGACGAGGCGCTGACCCCCCGCGGCGTGCACGTCGAGCGCGTCGACTTCCCCTACCGACGGGCGGGCCGCCGGGCGCCGGACCGACCCCCCGTGCTGATCGCCACCGTCGCCGAGGCCGCCGCGTCGCTGGCCCGGGCGCTGCGGGTCGCCCCGCGCCGCGTCGCCCTGGGCGGGCGCTCGATGGGAGGGCGCATGTGCTCGATGGCGGTCGCACAGGGCCTTCCGGCGGCGGCCCTGGTCCTCGTCAGCTATCCCCTGCACCCCCCGGGGAAGCCCGAACGCCTCCGGACCGA
The DNA here is from genome assembly GCA_035531755.1 of Acidimicrobiales bacterium. NCBI lineage: Bacteria > Bacillati > Actinomycetota > Acidimicrobiia > Acidimicrobiales > Acidimicrobiales bacterium. The sequence goes on from DATKSK010000065.1 coordinate 62,388, forward strand.
GCATTTCGGCCTCCTGGCGGTGCCGTGCCTCTTCGTGTCCGGGACGCGGGACACCTTCGCGGCCCCCGAGGAGCTCGAGGCGGCGACCGCCGCCATCCCCGGCCCCGTCACCCACGTCTGGATCGAGGGCGCGGACCACGGCCTCCGGAGCCGGGATGCCCGGGTGGCGGGGGTCGTACGGGACTGGGTCCTGGCGCTGTAGGGGGCCCCACCGGGACGCCCGGCACCCGTGTTGTCGCAACGGAGTCTTCATTCGGCCTTCGCCGGCGCCGAAACAACATCAGTGGTCACAACTGACACAGGCGTCCCAGGAGCCCCTGCTGTGACGACGGACCAGAGGGATCTGGACAGGCCGGCCGGCGCGCCGGTCCCCGAGCAGGGTGGAGCCGCCGTCGGGCGGGGCCGTCATGCCGCCCCCGGGCGGCTGTGCGTGACGGCGTCGCTCCGGCCCCGGCGCGGGGCCGTGCACCTCCGCCCCCGGCGCGTGGGGGCGCTGGCGGCGGGGCTCGTCGTGGCGTGCGCCCTCGTGACCGGATCGCTGGCGGGCGCCGGTGCGGGCGACCCCGCCTACGCGGCGACCACCACCGTCCAGCCCGGCGACACGCTCAGCGCCATCGCGGCGCGCTACCACACCACGGTGGCCGCGCTGGCAGCCGCCAACGGCATCCAAGACCCCAACCGCATCTTCGCGGGCGCCACGCTCCAGATCCCCGTGACAGCACCGCCGACGGCCCCCGCCTCGGGATCGGCGGCCCCGGCCGCGCCCACCTCGCCGGCGCCCGCGGCATCGGTGGTGGTGCGCCCCGGTGACACCCTGACGTCGATCGCGGCGCAATACCACACGACGGTGGCGGCACTCATGTCCACCAACCACATCGCCAATGCCAACCTCGTGTACGCCGGCGCCCGGCTGCAGCTCCCCGCTCCGGCGCTCCCGCCCGGTTGGGGGCCGGGCGGCCCCCTGCCCACCGCGCTCCTCGCCCATCCCGACCGCGTGGCGCTGCGGCCCGCCTTCCTGAGCGCGGCCGGCGCGTCGGGGGTCCCGGCCGGCCTCCTGGAGGCGATGTGCTGGTGGGAGTCCGGCTGGCAGTCGTCGGCCGTCTCCTCGACCGGCGCCATCGGGCTGTGCCAGCTCGAGCCGTCGACGGTGGACTACGCCCGCACGAAGCTGCTGCACAACCCCACACTCGACCCGCGCGTCGCCGCCGACAACATCGCCATGGCGGCGGCCTACCTCCATGACCTGATCGTGCGGGCCGGCGGCGACGACCACGTCGCCCTGGCCGGCTACTACCAGGGCCTCTTCTCCGTCCAGAAGACCGGGATGCTGCCGTCGACGAAGACCTACGTCGCCGGGATCCTCAACTACGCCGCCGTCTTCGCCGCCGCCGGCTGACGGCGCTCACCGTCGCACCTGCCGGCGATCCGACCCCGGCGCGCCCCCTACCCTGGCGGCGTGAACCGTGCCGACGATGGCACCCCGACGCCGGACCACGGCCGGCGGATCCCCTGAGCCCGGCGGTGTCGCCGTCGGAGCGCGTCGTCGTCGTCGACCGGCTCGTGGCCGCGGGGTGCGTCGCCGCCGACGAGGAAGCCGAGGAGCTCCTCGGCACCGCGCCGGACGCCGCCACCCTGGAGGCATGGCTGCGGCGGCGGGAGGACGGCGAGCCCCTGGCGTGGATCACGGGCTCACTGCGGTTCTGCGGCCGGGCACTGCATGTCGTCCCGGGTGTCTACGTGCCCCGGATCCAGAGCGAGGAGCTCGCCCGTCGCGCCGCCGCCGTGCTCCCCCCCGAGGGTCGGGCCGTGGACCTGTGCACCGGGGCCGGTGCCGTCGCCGCCCATCTCGCCGCGCAGGCCCCGGCGGCGACGGTCATCGGCACCGACATCGACATCCGGGCCGCGGCCTGTGCCCGGCGCAACGGCGTGCGAGCCGTGGTGGCCGACCTCGACCGCCCCCTCGGGGGCGGCCGCTTCGACGTCGTGACGGCGGTGGCCCCCTACGTCCCGACCGGGGAGATGCGGCTCCTGCCCCGCGACGTGCAGCGTCACGAGCCGCGCGCCGCCCTCGACGGCGGCGAGGACGGCCTCGACCTCGTTCGGCGCGTGGTCGGCGCCGCCGCCCGCCTCCTGCGGGGCGGTGGCTGGCTGCTCGTCGAGGTGGGCGGCGCACAGGACGAGGCGTTGCGCCCCACCCTCTCGACGGCCGGCTTCGGGCGCGCCGAGGCGTGGTGGGACGAGGACGGCGAGCTGCGGGGCCTGGCGGCACGGGCGCCGACCGGCCCGGGCCCACCGCGGCGGTGATGCACGCGTCACGCATCCGGGGGCGCCGACGGCGCGTTCGGCCTGACGCTCCGGCTCCGGCTCCGGCTCCGGCTCCGCGACTTCAACGCGGCGGTTCGAGTTGTTCCATGAACTCGAGACGGATGCCGCCGGGCGCGTCGACGAAGGCGATCCGCCGCTTCCCGAAGGCACCCTCGACCACCGTCGGTCCCCACACCACGGCGTGTCCCTCCAACTCGGCGTCGAGGTCGTCGGTGAACAGTGCGGGGTGGAGAAAACCTTCCTCGGGTGCGTCGACACTGTCCTCGTAGACGGCGCGGGTGAACAGCGTGATCATCACGGGGCCGAGGAAGACGTCGGCGCGCTCCGCGCCGTTCCAGACCATGCGGTCGCGCACCTGGGCGCCCGCGGCCTCGTAGAACGAGCACGCGGCGTCGAGGTCCCGCACCTTGACCGCCAGGTTCGCCAAGCCGGTGACAGCCACGCCCGCTCCGATCCGTCGACGGTGTCGCGCGAAGGATAGGGCGTCTGGCCTCCGACGAGTCGCTACGCGACAATGCCCGTCGGCATCCTCACTGCGACGCGCCCGGGGGCGTCCCCCGAGGTCAGACTGCCGGTGCTCATCGCCGTGGTCTTCTCGTTCGACGCGGGGCGCCCTCGCACCCGTGTGACGGGGCCCCTCGTTCCGCCGGCACCGGGAGGCCCCACCATCTCGGTTCGCCACGGCACGAGGCTGTGGACCCCGCTCGTCCACACGCTCGAGCTCGGCGCCATGGCGACCCCTCCTGGCGCTCTCGCTCCCGGCCGTCCCCGTCGGGTACCTTGCCCACCGGCGGTCGTCCCGGACCCAGGAGACCGGCGAGAGTGGGGCACGGCGTTCGCCGAGCAGCTGTGAGCACGACCACCCAGGCGGGTCGCCGTCACCGGACAACGCGGTGGCGTCGCCGTCACCGAGGACCGTCGAGGAGGAACCCGATGACACACGAGGTCCGCGGCGTCGTCGCCCGGTCGAAAGGCGCCCCCGTCTCTCTGGAGACCGTGCTCGTCCCCGACCCGGGGCCGGGCGAGGCGCTCGTGCGCGTCCAGGCCTGCGGCGTGTGCCACACCGACCTCCACTACCGCGAGGGCGCGATCAACGACGACTTCCCCTTCCTGCTCGGGCACGAGGCGGCCGGCATCGTGCAGTCCGTGGGCGCGGACGTCACCTCGGTGGCCCCGGGCGACTTCGTCGTCTTGAACTGGCGGGCGGTGTGCGGCGAGTGCCGGTCCTGTCGCCGGGGCCGCCCCTGGTACTGCTTCGCCACCCACAACGCCGCGCAGAAGATGACCCTCGCCGACGGCACCGAGCTGGCGCCGGCGCTCGGCATCGGCGCCTTCGCGGAGAAGACCCTCGTGGCCGCCGGGCAGTGCACGAAGGTCGACCCCCGGGCCCGGCCCGAGGCGGCCGGGCTGCTGGGATGCGGCGTCATGGCCGGCCTGGGCGCGGCGATGTTCACCGGCGAGGTGGGCCAGGGCGACTCGGTGGCCGTGTTCGGCTGCGGCGGGGTGGGCTGTGCGGCCGTCGCCGGCGCGACTCTGGCAGGCGCCTCGCGCGTCATCGCCGTCGACCTCGACCCCGAGAAGCTCGAGCTCGCCCGCCGCTTCGGGGCCACCGACACGGTGGACGCCTCGAGCCAGGACCCGGTGGAGCGGATCCGCTCCCTCACCGGCGGCAACGGTGCCGACGTGTGCATCGAGGCCGTGGGCAACCCCACGGTCATGGAGCAGGCGTTCTTCGCCCGGGACCTCGCCGGCACCCTCGTGCAGGTGGGCGTGCCCACGCCCGACATGCGCATCGACCTACCCATGATCGAGTTCTTCGGCCGCGGTGGCCGCCTGAAGCCCAGTTGGTACGGCGACTGCCTCCCCTCGCGTGACTTCCCCGTGCTCATCGACCTCTACCTGCAGGGCCGCCTGGACCTCGACGGCTTCGTGTCCGAGACGATCGCCCTCGACGGGGTGGAGGACGCCTTCCACCGCATGGAGCGCGGCGAGGTGCTCCGCTCCGTCGTCGTCATCGGCGGCTGACAGGCGGGCCCCGGTGCCGACGGCCACGGCCCGGCACGCGCCCGGCACGTGGAGCATGATCGGGCCATGCACTTCGGCCTCCAGATCCCGAACTTCACCATCGGCGTGCCCGATGCTCAGCTCTTTCAGTCCGTCGCCGGGCTGGCCGGCACGGCCGAGTCGGCGGGATTCGAGTCGCTGTGGGTGATGGACCACTTCTACCAATTGCCCGCGCTGGGCGGCGCCCCGCAGCCCATGCTGGAGTCCTACACGCTCCTCGGCGCGCTGGCGGCACGCACGAGCCGCATCAGGCTCGGCGCCCTCGTGACCGGCGTGACGTACCGCAACCCGGCGCTGCTGGCCAAGATCGTGACGACGCTCGACGTCATCAGCGCGGGGAGGGCCATGCTCGGGATCGGGGCGGCCTGGCACGACGAGGAGCACGAGGGCCTCGGGGTCGACTTCCCGCCGGTGGCCGAGCGCATGGCGCGCCTGGAGGAGGCCGTGCAGATCTGCCGGGCCATGTTCCGCGAGGAGCACCCGACGTTCGAGGGCCGCTACTACCGCATCAAGGATGCGTACAACGTCCCCCGGCCCATCCAGCCCGGCGGCCCCCCCATCCTCATCGGGGGTGGCGGGGAGAGGCGCACGCTGCGCCTGGTGGCGAGCTACGCGGACCTGTGCAACATCACCGGCGACGTGGCGACGGTCCGCCACAAGGTCGGCGTCCTGCGCGAGCACTGCGCGGCGGTGGGCCGCGACCCCTCCGAGATCACCGTCAGCCGCCTGAGCACGCTCGTCATCACCGACTCCGCCGAGGAGACCGCGGCCACGTGGGAGTTCCTGCGCAGCGCCGTGGGCGACGACGCCGCGGGCTTCAACGTGGGGACGGAGGAGGAGATCGTCGCCCAGGTCGAGGAGCTGCGCGCCGCCGGGGCCCGGTACCTGATCTTCAACATGCCGACCGGCGACGCCGACGCCGTGCGCCGTGCCGGCGAGCTCCTCACGGCGCGCTTTGCCGATGGGTGAGCCGGGCGGCTCTCCGTGGCGGCGCCCGGTGGCGTGGCCTCGGCCGCTCTCGTGCCGGGCGCCCGTCGACATCCTCGACGGCTGCAGGCACGTCGTGTGGCCGGAACGCCCCGGCACGGCGAGCGCCGTTGCGGGCTCGCTGCGCGGCTGAAGCCCCGCCCGACAGGGAGGAGTCGGGCACTGCGGGGAACCCCGGGGGGTCGTGCGCCCGGGGCCCCCACCCGCCGCCACGCCACCGCCGGGCGCGTGCGAGGAGCCGCCCGAGCCCGCCCGGCCGGGCGCGAACTCCCTGCTCTCGCTTAGTCTTTCCCCAGGCAGGACTCTGGGAGGATCGGTGGCCGCCACCGAGAACGTCACGGTGCTCTTCACTGACGTGGTCGGCTCGACCGAGCTGGCTTCGTCGATGACCGTCGACGCGGCCGACGAGCTGCGGCGGCAACACTTCTCGTCGCTGCGCCAGGCCGTGGCGTCCTCGGGGGGAACCGAGGTGAAGACCCTGGGCGACGGGCTCATGGTCGTGTTCACGAGCACGTCGGCGGCCCTGTCGTGCGCCGTGGCCATGCAACAGGCCGTCGACCGGGACAACGCCGGCGCGGCGCGGCGCCTGGGCCTGCGCGTCGGCCTCAGCGCCGGGGAGGCCACCCGCGAGGCAGGCGATTACTTCGGCGACCCGGTGATCGAAGCGTCCCGCCTGTGCGCGCACGCCGACGGCGGACAGATCCTGGTCGCCGATCTCGTCCGGGCCATGGCCGGACGGCGCAGCCCGCACTCGTTCTCCCGGCTCGGCGAGCTCCCGCTGAAGGGATTGCCGGAACCCGTCGAGACACTCCAGGTCGCCTGGGAGCGGCTCGACGACGTCGAGGCCGTGGCAGGCGCCGTTCCACCGCCGCCGCGTCTCGAGATCGAGCCGGCCACCGGGGTGATCGGACGGGTCACCGAGGCGGCGTCGCTGGCCGACGCCTTCAAGCGGGTGGCCGCGGGCGGGGGGCGCGAGATCGTCCTCGTCTCCGGCGAGGCGGGGATCGGCAAGACCACGCTCGCCGCCCAGGGGGCGCGCGCCGCCTTCGAGGCCGGCGCGGTCGTGCTGCTCGGTCGCTGCGACGAGGACCTCGGCGCCCCCTACGGGCCCTTCGTCGAGGCGATCTCCCATTACGTCACCCGCGCACCCGAAGAGGCCCTGCGCGCCCACGTGCAGTCCTTCGGTGCGGAGCTCGCCAAGATCGTGCCCGCGCTCGGACAGCGCCTGGGGGAGCTGCCGGCACCGCAGAGCGCCGACCCCGACACCGAGCGGTACCTCCTGTACAACGCCGTGGTCGGGCTCCTCGGCCAGGCGTGCGAGCACAAGACCTTGGTGCTCGTGCTCGACGACCTGCAGTGGGCGGACAAGCCCAGCCTGCAGCTGCTGCGCCACGTGGTGGCCAACACGACACCCCTTCCCCTGCTCATCGTGGGCACCTATCGCCACTCGGAGCTGTCGAGCTCGCACCCACTGACCGACGCCCTTGCCGCGCTGCGGCGGGAGTCCGGGGTGAGCCGCATCGAGCTCTCCGGCCTCGACGACATCGGCGTGCTCGCCTTCGTGGAGGCCGCCGCCGGTCACGACCTCGACGAGGACGGAGTGGGCCTGGCGCACGCGCTGTATCGCGAGACCGACGGCAACCCGTTCTTCGTCGGTGAGGTCCTCCGCCACCTGTCGGAGACCGGCGCCATCTACCAGGACGACGCCGGCCGATGGACCGCCGACGCCGACCTCGACGTGATGGCCATGCCCGACAGCGTGCGCCTGGTAATCGGCTCGAGGGTGGCCCGCCTCGGCGAAGCCGCCACCCAGGTCCTGCCCCTCGCCGCTGTCATCGGCCGGGAATTCGACCTGGACCTGCTCGCCCGGGTGACCGAGCGCACCGACGACGAGCTGCTCGATCTCCTCGACGCCGCCGCCGCGGTGGCACTGGTCGGCGAGGTCGCCAACGTCGTGGGCCGCTACAGCTTCGCCCACGCGCTCATCCAGCACACCCTGTACCAGGACCTGGGCTCGACCCGGCAGGCCCGAGCCCATCGCCAGGTGGCCGAGGCCATCGAGGCCATCGTCGGGGACCGCCCCGGTTGGCGCGTGGGCGAGCTCGCCCATCACTGGTTCCATGCGACCCACCCGGTCAACGCGGCCAAGGCCATCAGCTACGCCCGCCAGGCCGGAGAGGCCGCGCTGGCGGCGCTCGCCCCCGACGACGCCGTCCGGTACTTCTCCCAGGCGCTCCAGCTCGTCGAGCTCGCACCCGGCGACGACCCGCTCCTGGCCTGCGACCTGCGCATCGGGCTGGGCCAGGCGCAACGCCAGGCCGGGGTGGCCGCCTTCCGGGAGACCTTCCTCGACGCGGCGCGGCTGGCCCGTGCCCTCGGCACCACCGACCGCCTGGTCCGGGCCGCCCTGGAGAACAACCGCGGGTGGTTCAGTGCCAGCGGGGTGATCGACACCGACAAGGTGGCGGTGCTCGAGGCCGCCCTGACGGCGCTCGCCGACGACGACAGCCCCGAGCGGGCGCTGTTGCTCGCCACCCTGTGCACCGAGCTCAGCTTCGGGCCGCTCGAGCGACGACGCTCCCTCGCCGACGAGGCCAAGGCCATGGCCCGGCGATTGCAGGACCCGGCCACACTCCTCCGGGTGCTGTGCCTGCTCAACAACCCGTTGCAGATCCCCTCCGCCCTCGACGAACGGATGGCCGACGCCACCGAGTGCCTGGCACTGGCCGAGGCGCTGGGTGATCCCGAGACGCTGTACCACGCAGGGAGCACGTGCCAGGTCAATGCGATGCAGGCCGGAGACGTCGAATTGTCGACCCGCTGCCTCGACAACCTGCGGACGCTGAGCGACCGCCTTCGCCAACCGACGTTCATGTGGATGACGGCCTTCAAGGAGGCAGGCGCGGCCCTGATGGCCGGCCACCCCGAGCGGGCCGAAGAGCTCACGACCACCTCACTGCACATCGGCACGGACAGCGGTCAGCCCGACGCCTTCGCCATCTACGGGTCCCAATTGATGTACGTCCGCACGGAGCAGGGACGGCTGGGCGAGCTCGTGCACCTCGTCGACCAGGCGGCCACCGAGAACCCCGGCCTCCCGGCCTTCCGCGCCATCCTGGCGTCGGCCCACCTCGACGCGGGCAACGACGCCACGGCACTGCGGCTCCTCGAATCGGCCGCGGCCGACGGGTTCGCATCGCTGCCGCACGATTTCGTCTGGATGATGGGGATCACCTCGTACGCCATGGTGGCCATCGAGCTGGCTGCCACCGGGCCCGCCCGGACGCTGTACGACCTGCTCGCCCCCTTCCACGCGCAGGTCCCGTTCATCGGCACGCTCGGGTTCCTCCCGGCCGCCTGGTCCCTCGGGGGCCTGGCGTCGGTCCTCGGCCGGTACGACGACGCCGAGGCGCATTTCACCGAGGCGGCCGACCTCAGCGCCCGTGGTCACATGACCTTCTTCGCGGCCGCCACCCAGCTCGAATGGGGACGCATGCTCGTGGCCCGGGGCGACGCCGACGGGCTCGAGCGGGGGCGCGCCCTGCTGGAGGGCGCACGCGCCGCTGGTGCCGACCACGGGTACGCCATGGTCGAACGGCGGGCGGAGACCGCGCTCTCGAAGCTGCCCTGACGCACTGGGCGTCGACCGGACGGCATCCGCGCTCGGGGCCGCCGCCAGGCGCCGATCGCGCTAGGGTGCCACGGCGATGCCGGCCCGTCGTGCAGGTCCACGGCGACCGACGCGGAGGGTTGTGTGAAGGCTGCCATCCGATGGGTGTGCGTGTCCGACCTCCACCTGGGCGCGCTGAACAGCCTCCTCACCTCCGTCGACCCCGACGGCGAGCGCGTCGACCGGTCCTCGGTGTCCCCGGTCTTGGTGGCCCTCTGTGAGGCGGTGCGCTCACTTCGCTCGGGGACGGACCCGCCGCAACTGGTCGTGCTCGGCGACCTGTTCGAGTTGGCGCTCTGCTCCACCGAGGACGCCGCCGCGACATTCGCCCGATTCGTCGTGGCGCTCGGGCTCGGCACGGCCGACGCTGCGGTGGCACCGGGCATACGGTTCGTCCCCGGCAACCACGACCACCACCTGTGGAGTCGCGCCCGGGGCGACTGCTACATGGAGCACATCAGGGGGCTCGCGACCACCGAGCCGTTGCCGGTCGAGGCCCACGCCACCCGGCTGCTCCCCGACAACGACCCCTATCCGGTGCGGGACCGCCTGATCGAGCTGCTGGCCGCCCGAACCGATACGAGGGCGGCGATCACCGTCGAGCTGAGCTATCCGAACACAGGCATCGTGGACGCCACCGGGCGACGGGCCGTGGTGCTCTCCCACGGACATTTCATCGAGCCGCTCTACCGCGCCATGTCGACACTCGAGAACTTCCGTCAGGGACGGGCGCCGCAGCGGCCGTCGGCAGGCGACCTCGAGGCGGAGAACGGCGCCTGGATCGACTTCTTCTGGTCGTCGATGGGAGACAGCGGCGACATGGGTCGCTGGGCCCGCACGTTGTACGAGTCCCTACAGAGCGAAGCGGCGATCCGAGCCGAGATCGACGCCATCCGGCGGGCCGTCTCCGAGCGATCGATGTCGCGGTTCCGGAGCCACGTCGAGGGTCTCCTGCTCGACGGCGGGCTGTCCGCCGCGGTCGAGCGGTCGCTGCGGCGCGAGCGCCACGAGCCCGCCCTCCTGAGCGAGAACGGTCAGAAGGGGCTCCAGTCGTATCTCTCGGGTCCTGTCGCCCGACAGATCGACGAGGAGATCGGCGCACCCTCCGAGGTGGCCTTCGTCTTCGGCCACACCCACAAGCCGTTCGTCGACCTCGGCCAGCCGGTGGCACTGCCCGGTCCGGGGACGGTGATCAACACCGGCGGGTGGGTCGTGGACACCACCGCGCCCGAGCCGAACAAGGGCGCGTCGGTGATCGTCATCGACGAGGACCTCAACATCGCCGCGCTGCGGTGCTTCGGCCAGGGCTCGGGCTCGGGTCACATGATCGTCGTGGACGGTCCACCCCACGATGCGGCCAATCCCCTGGTGTCGGAGCTCCGCACCGGCATCGACCCGTCCCGGGACCCGTGGCGGGCGCTGGCCGAGGCGGTGACGGCCGTCGAGCTCGAGCGGCAGGACCAGCTGCGGGCCCGCCTGCAAGCGCAGACCGCCGAGCTCGGCACCCCCGACGACCACCATCGGTGGCGTCGTCACCGATCGGGGGTCGGTGCCCCGAGCGCCTCGCCGTCAGCTCCCGTGTCGGCACCGGGACAGGGACCGGCACCGGCACCGGCACCGGCAACAGGACCGGCACAGGCACCGGCGACAGGGGACCGGTGATGCTGCGGCTGTCCCGGCCCGTCGCCGACCTGAAACCCCACTACGACGTGGTGGTCGTGGGCTCCGGCTACGGCGGGAGCATCGCGGCGTGCCGGCTCGCCCGGGCGGGGCGGGCGGTGGCCGTGCTCGAACGCGGTCGCGAGCTGCACCCCGGAGAGTACCCGGCCACGTTGGACGCGGCGGGCCGCCACGTCCAGACGGTCAGCCCGCTCGGCACCACCGGCGACCCCCGCAACCTCTACTGGATGCACGTGGGTGGCGCCATGAACGTGTTCTCGGGGTGCGGACTCGGGGGCACGTCGCTCGTCAACGCCAACGTCTCGTTGCGGCCCGACCCGCGGATCTTCGAGGACGAACGTTGGCCACGGGCCCTGCGCGACGACGTCGCCGGCCTCGAGGCCGGCTACGAGCGGGCGCAGGCCATGCTCACCCCCACCACGTACCCCGAGTCCTTCCCGCCGCTCGCCAAGATGGAGGCGCTGCGCACGGCGGCCGACGGGGCGCCGTGCCACCCGACACCGATCAACGTCACCTTCCGGGCCGGGCCCAACGCCGCCGGCGTCCACCAGGAGGCCTGCACCGGGTGCGGGGACTGTGTGACCGGCTGCAACTACGGAGCCAAGAACACGCTGCTCATGAACTACCTACCCGACGCGGTGGCACACGGTGCGGAGATCTTCACCGAGGTCGACGTCCGCTGGGTGCAACGGGGGCCGGGAACCGGTGCCGGCGACGACACCCCCGGCCGGTGGGTGGTGCGGGCCCAGCCGCTCGGGTCGGGGCGCGACCGCTTCGGCGCTCCCCCACTGGCCATCACCGCCGACCTGGTGGTGCTGGCCGCGGGCACGCTGGGGACGACCACCGTCCTCTTCCGGTCCCGGCAGCGGGGCCTGGAGCTGTCCGAGCAACTCGGCCGGCACTTCACGGGGAACGGTGACGTCCTCGGGTTCTCCTACCGCCCGGGTGCGGCCGTGCACGCCGTCGGCGCCGGCGGGCAACGGCCCGACCCGGCGCATCCCGCGGGACCGTGCATCACCGCCTTCGTCGACCGGCGCCAGGGGCGCCCCCTCGAGGAGGGCATCATCATCGAGGACGCCGTGGTACCCGGGGCGGTGGCCGGGCTCCTCCCCCTGGAGCTGCTGAGCCAGCTGGCCCCGGACTGGGCGCGGCGGCGCCTGCGCGGCGGCGGTCCGTCGTCGTGGCTGCGCAGCGCGACCACCGACGGCCGCGAAGGGCTCACCGAGCACCTGCAGACGCTCCTGGTCATGGGCAACGACGACGCCGAGGGGACGATCGTGCCCGACGGTGACGACGTGCGGGTGGCGTGGCCCCACGTCGGCACCGGCCCGTACTACGAGCTCGCCAACCAGGTCGTCGGTGAGGCCGCGTCGGTCGACGGCGGCACCTTCCTGCACGACCCGCTGTGGTCGGGCCTGCTCGCCCACAGCCTGATCACGGTCCACCCGCTCGGTGGCTGCGTCATGGCCGACCGGGCGCAGGACGGCGTGGTGGACGACCGCGGGCAGGTGTTCGCCGGCCCGACCGGCCACAGCGTGCACGACGGGTTGGTCGTCTGGGACGGGTCGATCGTGGCGCGCCCCCTCGGGGTGAACCCGCTGCTGACCATCTCGGCGTTGACGGAACGGGCGGTGGCCGCCGTGGCCGCCGCCCGCGGTTGGACGATCGTCGACACTCGCGCCGGCAGCGGCGTCGCACCGGTCGACGCAACCGCGCCTGCCCCCGCCGATCGCCCGGGCCTGCTCTTCACCGAACGCATGTCCGGCTCCTGGTCGCCCACCGACACGCCCGACGTCGGCGACATCGCACAATACGAACGAGCCTCGGACGAAGGAGACGAGGCCCGTTCCACACTCACCTTCGAGCTCACCTTGTCCACCGACGACCTGCGGGCCACGCTGGCCGACCTCGCCCGACCGATGCGTGCCATGGGCACCGTGGAGGCACCCGCGCTCTGCGACGACCCGCTCATGGTGGAGGGCGGCACGTTCCAGTTGCTGGTGGCCGACGACGACGCGGATGCCACCGTGAGCCACATGTGGTACCGGCTCCCGCTCAGGGCCGTCGACGGGCGGCGGTTCCATTTCGCCGGGTTCAAGGTGGTGGCCCCCGGTGACGTGACCGACATGTGGAAGGCCACGACCTCGTTGTTCGTCACGCTGCGCCGGGACGGGCCCGAGGGCGCCGTGGTGGGCCGGGGCGTGCTGCGGATCACACCCCGCGACTTCGCCACCCAGCTGCGAACGGTGACGGTGACCGGCCCGTCGAGCGAACGCGAGCGCCTCGAGCTCGAAGCCCGCTTCGGGCGGGCCTTCGCCCGTCGTCTCTACGAGTCCTACGGCTCGGTCACGCACCGGTCCACCCCCTTCGACCGCAACGCCCCGCCCCGCCGGCGCCGCCCGCTGGACCTGCCGGCGCGCCATGAGATCGAGTACCGGGGCGCCGACGGCGTCCCCCTCCGGCTGGCGCGCTACCGGGGAGGGACACGCGGACCGGTCCTGCTGGTGCACGGGATGGGTGCGAACCCGCTCACCTACCTGCTCGACACCGTCGAGGTGAACCTGGTGGAGTACCTGGTCCACAGCGGGTTCGACGTCTGGGTCCAGGAGTGGCGGGGCTCCACGCTGCTGCCCTCGGCCTCGAGCCAGTTCACCGCCGACACCGTGGCGTACAACGACCATCCGGCCGCCCAGGCGGCCGTGCGCGGGCACACGGGCCGAGCCGAGCTCCACGTGGTGGCCCACTGCGTCGGCAGCCTGACCTGGATGATGTCCACCCTGGCCGGGACGACCGAGCCCACCTCCCTGATGTGCTCCTCGGTCGGCCTGCACCCGGTGGGGCCGCCGATCATGAAGCTCAAGGCGGGGCTGCGGTTGGGAAGTCTGATGCGCCGGCTGGGGGTGGGCATGCTCACGTCGGACTCGTACACAGACGAGTCGAAGGCGGCCCGGGCCCTCGACCTGGCGCTGCGGGCCTACCCCATCCCCAGAGCGGAGCAGTGCGGCCGGGCGGTGTGCCGCCGCCTGGCCTTCATCTACGGCATCGCGGTGCGCCACGACAACATGAACGAGCTGTCGCACACGACCATGCACGAGCTGTTCGGTCCCACCGACATGACGATGATGGTGCACCTCTCCGAGATGGCCCGAGTCGAGCGGCTGATCGGAGCCGACGGTGCCGACCGCTACCTCCCGCACCTGGAACGTCTCCGCCGGCCCATCACCCTCCTGTCGGGGAGCGACAACCTGGTCTGGGTGCCGGCGTCGACCGAGCGCACCCATGCGTGCCTGGTCGACAACCTCGGCGGGGACCTGTTCCGGCGGGTGGTCGTCGACGGCTACGGCCACCAGGACGTCTTCATCGGCGCCGACGCGGCGCGCGACACGTTCCCGGCCGTGCTCGATCATCTCGAGCGCGTCGACGCCTGACCCACCGGCGGTCCCCCCGACGCCACCGAGGCGAGCTCCCTGTCGGCGCTCCCCCGCCCGCCCTCAGGGCGTGGCGCCCGCCCGGGCGACCGCGCTCGTCTCCCGGAGGGTGGCGCAGCGCAGGAGGACCAGGAGCCGGATGCACCACCAGCCGGGATCGACCTCCCCCTTGGCCAGGCTCAGCCGGCTGGAGGTGGCGGCCGCGTGGTGGTTGTTGTGCAGGCCCTCGCCGACCACCAGCCAGGCCAACCACTGGTTGTTGGTCGCCAGGTTGTCGAAGGGCCGCCGTCCCCACCGGTGCCCGATGGCGTTGATCGCCCCCCCGCCGAGCAGGTAGTAGACGGCGTGGACGGCGGCGGCGGCGAGTGCGAATTCCCATCCGAACAACAGGACCAGGATGGCCACGCCCAGCCCGAGGCCCAGCACGGCGTGGTCGAAGAGCCAGGCGTCCCAGCGATCGGCGGGAATGTCCCGGGCGTAACGGGCCACCGCGGAACCGTCGCGGGCGACCCTGCGGTAGAGCAGGGCGTTGGCGAACTGCACGCGGGGGAAACCGAGGACGATCGGGGAATGCGGGTCACGAGGCGTGTCGGTGAAGGCGTGGTGCTTTCTGTGCACCGCCACCCACTGGCGGGGCTGCATCCCCGTCATCACCCAGATGAGCACCCGGCCGGCGCCCCGGGCTCCCGGGGACAGTGTCACGGCCCGATGCGACAGGCATCGGTGCAGGTACACGGTGGTCACCAACAGGGCGACCTGTGCGGTGAACAGGCCGACCAGGACGGCGCCGACGAAGAGAGGCATCGCCGACACGTTAGTGCCCCCCGTGCTGCGGGACCCCAGCGGCGCACACGGGCCGCCGCTGGGCCTGAGGCACGGGCCCGACCTCGGCCCACGGTGGCTGACAGCCGGTCATCCGTTTCGCGTGCCGGCACCGGCCACACGCGCCCGGCGACGGCCTGCGAAGGACGCGCCCGCTCCTCCCGGGGCGAGGATCCGACCGTCGCGCGGGGTCGGGGTCCCGGAGACGGGCCTACGGCTCGGTCGCCGGCGCCCGTTCGACGATCCCGATCGTCCCCAGCACGTCGTAGACGTTGCGCGCCACCGCCGTGCCGGTCGCCGCGGCGATCCGGTCGGCGAAGCCGTCGGCGATCGCCTCGCTGCCCGCCAGGGCGTCGTCGTCCTCCCACAGCGTCAGCGCGATGACGTGGTTGCGGACGTCGGGCTTCACCAGCACGACGAGGCCCCGGAAGCCGGGGTTCGACTCGTACACCGGCGGGAGGTCCGAGCGCAGCGCGGCGACGAGGTCGGTCATGTCCGCGCTCTCGGAGAAGAACGTCATCACCCGCGCCCGCACCCACGCGACCCTACACCGGGATCGAAACCTGGCACCGGACCCGCACCCCGACGACGCCCCGGCGTCGGCGGCTCAGCGCGGGCCCAGAAAGCGCGTGTAGTCGTCGAGGACGCGCAGCATGTCGTCCGACGGCCCCGAGGGGACCCGCAGCACCACCTCGGTGCAGCCGAGCGCGGCGTAGTGCGCCAGCTTCCCGGTGTCGGGGACGGTGCCGAAGGGGACGACCTCGAGGGCGGCGGGATCGCGCCCGGCCTCCTCCATCGCCGAGCGCAGGGACCCGAGGGCGCCACGCAGCCCCGCGCCTCCGATGGGCATCCAGCCGTCCGCGTACTCGGCGATGGCGGCGAACAGCACGGGGCCGGCGCCGCCGCCGACGAGGGTGCGCACCCGGGGTTGCTGCACGGGCTTGGGCCACGAGAACGACGGGGGCAGCTGCACGTGCTCGCCGTGGAACGCCGCCTCGTCCTGCGACCACAGCGCCTGCATGCACAGGACCTTCTCGCGCGCCACGGCCCGGCGCTGCGAGAAGTCCACCCCGTGGTCGGCCGCCTCGGCGCGGTTCCAACCGAAGCCCATGCCCAGCACCACGCGGCCCCCCGACAGGCGGTCGAGGGTGGCGATCTGCTTGGCCAGCACGATGGGGTCGTGCTGGGCGACCAGGAGCACGCCCGTGCCGAGGAGGATGCGCTCGGTCACCGCCGCCGCGGCCGCCAGCGACACGAGGGGGTCGACACTGCGCTTGTAGTCGTCGAGGTGGACCCCCTCCACCAGTGCCGGCGGAACGGCGAGGGCCACCGGCAGGTGCGTGTGCTCCGGCAGGTAGAGCGAGTC